>JAGQQS010000541.1 GCA_020426105.1 Planctomycetaceae bacterium | reverse complement strand
CCCACAACGGCACCAACACATACCGCGATCATAATCTGTAACTCCATACCCAATTGTGAACCGGTAAAGTAAAAGATCGCCACCGTCCCGATAATCGACCAGCAGATCCCAATGAGGCTCAACTGCATTCGCTGGCGTCGTTCACCCTCCGACAGCGGAGCTGTCTCGGTTTTGGGCGTGGCTTTGGGTTTTTCGGACTTTGGTTTTTCTGTTTTCGATTTCGCGGACTTGCCCCGTTTAGGCGCAATTGAATCCGCCGATTCTTCCAAGGGGGCGGCTTCATCACGCATCCCGGGAGCATAATATTTTGCAATTGCCTGATTGATCGACCGTGGCACCGCAAGCACGGCCCGCATCGGATGACCGCACCGCATCCGAATTTCGTCTTCGAGAGCGGGACTGGGTTCATCAATACAGGCGACGAGCATCCGGCCTCGATCTTCGAACAATGGAAGGCACGAATGTTTCTTCACCACGCGACGCGGGATCTTGTCCAGCACATCATCTTCGGGAAGCATATCTTCAAGATCAACAAAGGGCAGCCGCAGTTCGACCGCCAGCGCGCGTGTGGCGTCGGCTGGTTCCGCAAGCTTCATCTGGATCACGGCATCCCGATGACTCAGGCCCCGCGCTTCCGCAAAGTGCTCAATTTCAGACAACTGAGAACGTTTGATGATGCCTTTGGCAACCAGGTATTCGAGGACGGTCTTCGGTTCCTCTTCGTGAATTTCCGCAGGTTCACGACCCAGACTCTCATCGTATTCACGCTTGCCCTCCGGATCCGTCAGGCACAACATGGCTTTCGCCATTTCGTTGAGCAGTTCCTGCGAACGAACCAGATACTGTCCGGTGGAATACTTGCGGACGTGCGCGTTGAGCTTACGATAATTGCTGCGAATTTTTTCGATATCGTCTTCGAATTGTACCAGACGCAGCAATGTGTAGTGATCCGGCGGACGCACGCCTTCCGGGATTCCAAGCCATTCTTTATAAACGTCGATTTCAGACACGCAGCCAACTCCGGATTTTACGGGGACCAGATTCCTCGGACGTGCGGTATATCACGTCAAAGTTAGGCAGACAAGGGACGCAGTTGCCGTCAAAACGGGAATCGAACATCGAGCTCCGATTTGGCAACATCGACAAGAAACTGCGAGAGTCGCTCGACCATGATCTGCATCAGTCGCTCACCTTTTTCGGGGGTCGCCGCGTGTGGGTTTCCGGCGCCCGTATTTGTTGTCAGCAGATGCCACGGCCGCGTAATTGAAACCCAGCCCTGATTCACGGCATCCAGCCGCGTCAAGGCCGTTTTACCGTCGTCGGCGATCAGCGTCCCGTCCGCGTTGACATTCACAAGGTGGCCGAAAAATGCCATCGCCAAAGATGTTTCAATTTCGCCCGCATGGTCGTCCATCTCTTTGAAGATCGTATGTCTGACATCTGCCGTCAGTCCCCGAAACCAGTCGCACAGAAAAAGTTGAACATCCGTCGTCCCATGAAGTTCCCGCAGCAGGGGCTTGAACTCATTGCCGCCGTGACTGTTGAGAATCAGCAATTTGCGAATTCCATGTCCTCCCAGCGACTCGACAAGGTCCTGAATGACGAGACCGAGCGTAGACGGATTCAGATTCATCGACAAACGGAATTCTGACTGATTGGTTTCCGTTCCATAAGGAATCGTCGGCAGCAACACAACTTTTGCCCCCTGCTGCCATGCTGCTTCGCAGGCGCGAGATCCAATTGCTTCAGCTTCAAACGTGTCAGTTCCGTAAGGAAGGTGCAAATTATGCGGTTCCGTCGCCCCCATCGGCAGCACAGCAACCTCGTATTCACAATCCTTGACAAAGCTGTAGTTCGTTTCCGCGAGAATCCACGGTCGCATCTGCGAGGGCATATGATGTCTTCTGAGTCAGGCCCGCGGCGGACCTGTAAGGATGTTTGGTTTTGTGTGATACCGTTCGAAGGCGAGCGGCAGACGAAAATTATTGTAGTGGACGAGGCCACGAGTCCCCGGCTGTGAAGGACTCGTTGCCTCGTTCACTACGATTGGCTGCTGTAAAGGACTCGTTGCCTCGTCCACTACGATTGGCTGCTGTGAAGGAATCGTCGCCTCGTCAGCTTCGACTCGTAAGGCAGAATCATTTCTGCCACTCGCCTCTGCCACTCGCCTGAAGTATGACCAAACCGGAGTCAGCGAGCAATGACAGACGCAGACCACGATTTATGAAGCGGTCTCAAAAATTGTGTTTGGCTTTGTATCGCCTTCGTTTAGAGTTCAGGAATAGCTAGGATTCGCCTTCACGCCTTCTCTGAATCCCGGAATACTGACTGAAAGAACTGGCATGAGCTCCGATAAGCCCGCTGCCCGAATTGTTTCCATGGACCAATTCCGTGGATACACGGTAGCCGGAATGTTTCTTGTGAATTTTGTGGGATCATATGCCGTTGTCAAAAAGTTTCTCCCCGCAATTCCGCATGGGGATGGCTATTTTGCCTACGCCGATTCAATCATGCCCAGCTTCATGTTCTGCGCCGGGTTTTCCTATCGACTAACGGCGCTCCGGCGATTTCCTCAATTGGGCACCACCGCCGCGACGTGGAGTTACATTCGCCGTAGCCTCGCCCTGGTCGGAATTTCTCTCGTCATTTTCGGGCTCGGAAAGAGCTTCGAACATTGGAATGACATGACGGCCGAAACTGTCTCCAACTGGCTGTGGGAACTGATCAAGGCAGATTTGTGGGAAGTCCTGTCGATCATTGGTGTCAGTCAGATTTTGTTGTTGCCGGTCATCAATCGTAGCTTTCTGGTTCGACTTGCCGCGGCGGTGGGGCTGTTCGTGGCCTACATCCTCATGAATTACTCGTTCGACTATAATTTCCAGGAGGGAAAAGAGAACTGGATGAATGATTTCTTTGGTGCTGATAACCGCCGGTCCTGGGACGGTGGCTTCTTTGGACCGATTGCATGGTCGATCCCGATTCTCGCCGGAACGATGGTCTACGATGTCGTGAGCACGCGTCCGCTCCAGAAATCAATGGCGTCGTTCCTGATCGTCGGGACGGTCCTGATGTTGGCGGGCTACGGTGT
Organism: Planctomycetaceae bacterium; assembly: GCA_020426105.1. Taxonomy (GTDB): domain Bacteria; phylum Planctomycetota; class Planctomycetia; order Planctomycetales; family Planctomycetaceae; genus SXXK01. The sequence continues at coordinate 743 of JAGQQS010000541.1, read as the reverse complement.
CTCTTGTCTCACTCGATTGTACGATCGCGTGGAAGGAACTGCTTCCGCGAAGGTCGAAGACGAGCATGCGAACGATCCGGTCTGGCCGGCTGCCGAACGCTGGACAAATCCTGGAATTGGCTGGGCTGAGCCACCTTTTTTTGCGAAGGCGGACACCAAACTCCGACAACACAATTTCTGGATGATGAAGAAGCGAATCATGGCACCATCCTACATTCTATTTTCCATCGGTTTCGCGTTGTTTCTCTACGCGTTATTTATCCGAGCAGCGGATATTCGCGGACTGCAGGCCGGAGTATTCCGAACTCTCGGGCAGAACCCGCTGGCGGCCTACATCATTCATGAACTGGTGATGCACTGCATTAAGCCGGTCGTCCCGAAAGACAGTGAGTGGTGGTGGGTGGCCGCATCGTTTACGGCGTTTTTTGCGATTACCTGGGGCACGCTGAAGTACATGGAAAATCACAAGTTGTACCTGCGGCTATGAGCCTCGTAACGCGGTGAGCGAGCTGATTTCCCTGGCAAAACTGACGTCACCGTCGCTCGAATAAAGTCTGAATTCTGAGCACAGCTCCGTTGTCCGGGAACGTATGGAATGTGTGGACGACAAGTCCTTCCGGCAGCAGGTCGCACTTCAGCAGACTTAGACATTCCGGACTTGCACTGCTGGAACCAGGGAGCGCTGCGGCCAGCGTTGAGCTGCGAGCGTCCGTTTCCAGCTCGCGATGGAGATTCAGGTAAAT
>JAGQQS010000540.1 GCA_020426105.1 Planctomycetaceae bacterium | reverse complement strand
ATCAATCGCCTTTCTCTATGCGCATACACAGACGCTGATCGTGGTGTAATTCCGGTTGCTGAAGCTGGAGAGGAATCCAGTTTCAGCACCGTTAACACTCACAGTCTGCAGGCAATGTCGAATTCCCGGGCCCATGTGGAATGATAGGGATAGCGCCGTGGCACAGATGCGAGCTTTGCGGCTTCCGAAGACAGGAAAGGCTTCTCAGATACAGGCTTCGAATCCTTCGTCAGAAGCGGCTGGCGAGTGTCAATGGGCTGACGCGTATCGTTTTTGCAGGCTTGCTGTCGGAATGTATGCGGGTTCTTGAATTCTTTCAGAGTCTGCCTGTAGAAAGTGGATTACTGGTTGCCAACATTAAGTGGGTGGGCCAATCATCGCTGCGCTCGAATGGATGGCTCAGCGTGAGACCGTCTTTGAAGTACCTGTATTAAGTTGTTTTGGCTGTTAAACAAGCGAAGTTCGTTGTTACAACAGTTTCTTGCAGCCAGCCATTGTTTGCTGAAACTAATGCTGAATTTTTAGTAATTTGTGATCACTGAAATCAGTTCGGTTGTGAACTCAGTTTTGCCGCTCAGACTTCCTTTCGGATGTCACACGGAATTGCCCGAGGCCTTTTAGAGTGCGGGACAAGACTGTGAGGTGCGACTTCTTCGAAATCGAGTCTCGAAGACACATATCTGAGCCAGAAAGTCAGCGAGTGCCCATTTGCGTGAAGTAGATCTTGGATATTCGATCCGGCGGCGGTGATTGCGGCATCGATCGCATCTCCATTGAGACCTGTTTGAAAGCATCTTCGCATGCTGTGGTCACTCTCGAGATGACCGACCTTCGGTTACACCGCGATGCGTGGCGGACTTTGCAGACAAATGTCCCAGTGAGACGGTTTTCGACGCCGACAACAGAACGTACCCCCGCTGGTGCAGAAGTTGAACAAATCATGGTTAGCGGTTGTGTAGCGTTCTTCGGTCACATGCGATTAGGGAATTGCTTCAGCATAAGCCGTAAGTCGTTTTGCCTAATTCAACATGGATTTAGCATGCAACGGCAGACCTGCCCGAATCCTCACGGCTTAAAAGCTTCATGATCCGCCCTGCCCGTTGCGATCAGATAGGCAACAAGGTCCAGGATTTGTTCCTTATCCAGTGTATTCAAAAGACCGGCAGGCATGATGGAAACCGGGGACGGGCGGCGGGATTCGATTTCCTTTTTCACAATCTTCTGCTGCTGATCAGCCGTCGGTCCGGTCTGCACAGTGACAGATTCTTTGTCCTCGCTCACGATGTTCCCGATGACATATTTGCCCGAATCCATTTCGAACATGAACTTGCGATACTTCTCTTCAATGTTGCGAGACGGCTCGACAATCTCCTGCAGAACCAGCTTCGGATCGTTTTTGTACTTTTTGACGACCTCTGCCAGGTCCGGGCCAACGGTCAGGCTTGGACCGTGCGAATGGCCGGCACTGGCGTGATCGTGAATGGCGGCAGGAATCGCATCAGCACCGGTCATCTTGTGGCATTGAGCACACGCCAGTTTTGTGAACAGCAACTGCCCCTGCAGGAAGTTGCGATGCTGACCGGCACGTTTAACGTCCTCCTGCAGGTCAGCCAGCTTCCATTCGGTGATCTTAACTACAGGTTTCGGATTCCTGACCAGAAAATCCTTCAGGTCGTTCGTCACGTACATCATGCCGCGCATCAGCAGGTGATGACCGGGGAATGAACAGATGTAAGGATACGCACCTTCTTCTGTCGGAGCCGTGAATTCGATGACTTCTTCCTGGCCATGATCAACCAGCTTGCTGGACCAAAGAATGTCTGGGCTCGCCGGCACATAGTTCACTGCGAAACCGCCCGCACCTAGAGCCATCGCCTTCAGTCCGATGTCATTATCCGTGCCGGGCTTTACCAGCAGGATGTTGTGCGGCATGAAGTCGGGATTCGCAAAGGTAAGCTTCACTCTCTTGCCAGGCTTGACGGTCAGTTCCGTGACGTCGTACCGCATCCGTTCAGGAATCGTGCCGACGCGAATCGTAGTCAGTTCGGGAGTGTCGCTGAGAATGCCGGACTTCTCCGTGGATTCCGTCAACTCGCCGCCGATGACCCCACCGTGCATGGTCGACTCGACATTGAACCACAGGTGCTGGGCCGTGGTCGCCGCGATCCGGGCATGCGGCTCGGGCGATTTCAGGAGCTGCCCGAGTAGCTCGACATTGCGGACGTTGTGCTGTTGGTAAACCCATAGCGCCTCGATCAGGGCATGGGCGTCCTCCTTCTTGTTGGGATCGAATTGTTTCACCCACTCCTTCACCGCGGCGATGACCTCGTCGGTGGGCCGCTCGCTGAGTTCGACACGGGTCCGCTGGCGCACGCTGTCGGTGGGATGCTTCAGATTGTCGAGCAGGGCCGCGATCGGCTGGCCATCGATGGCGACCGGCTTCTGCAAGGGACGCGAGGGATAGGTCATGCGGTAGATGCGGCCGTGCAGGTGGTCGCGATTGGGGTCGCGCACGTTGTGCTGCATGTGGCCGATGATGACATTGTGCCAGTCGGAGAAATAGAGCGCCCCGTCCTCGCCGAAGACGATGTCGCTGGGCCGGAAATTCTTGTCGCCGCTCATCAGCA
>JAGQQS010000539.1 GCA_020426105.1 Planctomycetaceae bacterium | reverse complement strand
ACGGGAATTTTGTGCTGAGTGATATTAAGGTGATGGTTGAGCTTGTTGGAGATTCTGTCGATGTTGCGAGTGTGAACGGCAAGTTGGAAGCTTACCCCACGAAACTCACGGCGGCTCGTGCAACGCACGAGCAAAACACAGATTCGCTTTCCGTCGCGGCATCGATCGACGGCGATCCGGCCTCTGGTTGGGCCGTGGACGGTGGAGGCATCGGCAAGGATCAAGCGGCGGTGTTTGATCTGGAAACGCCGGTTGCCATCACTGGCGCGGCGCGATGGACGATTACGTTGTCGTTCAATCATCCAAATCCAAACCATAGTCTCGGACGATTTCGGTTGTCGGTTTCCGATCAGGCTCAGCCTATGCCGGAAGTCGGCAGCAGCGGACCGGACGCGAAAGTGCTGCACGCCCTGGAAGTGCTGCGAAAGAACGTTGATGAGACATCTGACGAATGGAGAACGGGGCTCGCATGGTTTGCCACTCGCGATGCGGAAATGATCTCACTGCGGCAAGCGGTGATTGATTTTGAAAAGCAGGGTCCCGGATTGCAGCTGGCCAAAGTCATGGTGACCAGCGAAGGTCTGCCGCATATGAGTCATCATGCGGATGATCGCGGCTTCCCGCACTTCTATCCGGAAACGCATTTGCTCATGCGCGGCGATGTGCATCAAAAGCAGGAAGTGGTTAACGCGGGTTTTCTGCAGGTGCTGGCTCCGGCCGGTGTTGAATTCTCTCACTGGCAGGTTACGCCCCCTGCAGACTCTCATACAAGTTTCCGCCGTGCGACCTTGTCTCGCTGGATCACGGATCCGGAGGACGGTGCGGGAAGTCTGGCGGCGCGCGTGATGGTGAATCGTTTGTGGCAGCATCATTTCGGGCGCGGACTCGTTTCGACTCCGAATGATTTCGGTATTTCGGGTGAGCGTCCGAGTCATCCGGAGCTGCTGGACTGGCTCGCGTCCAGTCTGATTGAACACGGCTGGACGCTGAAACGCATGCACAAGCTGATCATGACCAGTCAGACCTACATGCAGTCTGGCACTCATGATGAGGCACGCGCGGTGCTTGATCGCGAAAACTCACTGTTATGGCGGCGCACACCGCAGCGACTGGAAGCCGAAGCGATTCGTGATTCGATGCTGGCCGTCTCGGGGAAGCTTGATCTAAGCCAATTCGGACCGGGAACGCTCGATCAGAACATGACTCGTCGCAGCGTATACTTCTTCATCAAGCGGAGTCAGCTGATTCCGATGATGATGCTGTTCGACTGGCCCGAACATCTCGTCAGCATTGGTCAACGACCAGTGACAACGATTGCACCGCAGGCGTTGATGTTTATGAACAGTCCTCAGGGGCGTGACTACGCAACCGCGTTTGCCAAACGCCTGCCGACGGATGCTCCGGAAAACACCGTTCGAGAAGCTTGGCGACTGGCGTTTGGTCGGGCTCCTGACGCCGCCGAATCTGCCGCCAGTGTCAATTTTCTGAAGCAGCAACCGGATGTGAATCAGGCCGTTGTGAATTTGTGCCAGACGATTCTGAGTATGAATGAATTCGTGTACGTCGAGTAGCTGCGTAGGGTGCGTGAAGCGGTGGGCAACGCACCAAAGATATTCGATCAACGCAACTTCGGCAGATTCCGCGCCTTTGAGGACGGGAGGCGATAACATGGAACGCGGTTGATTCCTGCAATCGGTCTGGACGCTATAGCCTTGACATTGGGTTTAAGTCTTCAAATCCCCATAACCGATAGTTCGATGAGTGAAGCTGCGCGGCATTGTTTTGCGCACTTTCAGGGGGGAATGGTTGATACAACATCCAGCGGGGGACGCAGGGATGACCATGTTGAGTTTTTTGAGATTTGTGAAACGCGAACTCAACCGATCGGCCGTGCGGGTGTTGGTAGCCGGCGCCGCCATGGTCGGCGGGTCTGTTCTTGCCACTGCAGAAGAACCACTCGTTACCAATGTCGGACGCTTTGAGATTCCGTTTGATATTGAAGCGGAACCAGGCCAGCGCCCCGAAGGTTTTGCCGTGCTCTTTGGTTCGCAGGATGGCGGCCGTTCGTGGGAGAAACTCAGCACCGTTCCTGCAGCGGTGGGAAGTTTCACTTTTTCTGCACCACGCGATGGTCAGTATGCCTTCGCTATTCGGACAACAGACGCGCAGGGGAATTTGCAGCAGGCCATCCAGGGAAGCGCACCGGAACTCGAAGTTGTCGTCGATACGATGGCACCAGAGATCCATCTGGAACTGCTGGATGCCGGCAATGGTCAGGTGCTTGTCAACTGGACCACCCGCGATGCGGCGATTGTACCGCAGACTCTGAATATCGAGTTTGCCGACGGCTCTGACGGACGCTGGAAGCCAGTGCGGCTGACGGCTGCCGCCAGTGGTCAGGCCTCGATGCAGGCTGCTGCCGGTTCAGTAGTATCGGTCCGGGCTGCCGTCCGGGACGCAGCAGGCAATCAAGGGGAAGCTTCCAGCCAGCTGGTACTGCGTTCCGCGGCATCGACGGCGAATGTGGTTCCTGGAAATCAGTATGCTCCTTCCAGCGTCGCGCCGCTTGGACCGTCACCTTTTTCTGCGATGAATCATGCGTCCGGAAATGCAGCGGCTATGAACGGCCTGTCGATTCCGAGCGCCACTGGCTCATCCAGCAATCCCGGCGTCAGTAGTCCGGCGGAGGGAATCCCGCAGATTCAATCCGTTCAGCCAGCCTATGCTGCCGCGCCTCCGGCCATTTACAATCAGGCCACCTCTGTTCCGGTCAGGGAAGCCGCATACCTTGCTGCCGCCAGTGCTCAGGTTGTCAACCAGCATGTTTTCGAACTCGAATATCAGGTCGACGATGTCGGACCATCAGGCGTCAGCGCGGTGGAGCTGTTTGTTACTGAAGATGGCGGAAAACAATGGTTTACGTACGGTAACGATGACGACCTGCGGAGTCCGATTCAAATCGACACGCACGGTGAAGGGACGTTTGGGTTTGCCGTCCGGGTGCGGAACGGGCTGGGGTTTGCGGACGATGCTCCGCAGCCCGGGCAGGCTCCGGAAATGGTGGTGACGGTCGATGAAACTCTGCCCGCGATTGAACTCGCGCAGCCTGTGATGCGGACGGATGGCTTTGGCACCATTCAGCTCTCGTGGCAGGTACGCGAACAGAATCCAGCCAGCACCCCGGTGCGTCTCGAATTTGCGGCCGCGGCAAACGGTCCGTGGACGCCGGTGTTCGACTGGCAATATGATCAGGGCGGTTATCAGTGGGGCGTGCGCCCCGGAACTCCCACACAGCTTTACTTCCGACTGCTTGCCCGCGATGCTGCCGGCAATGTCGCCTCGGCGCAGACAACTCAGCCCGTCGTCGTCGATCTTCGCCGTCCTGTGGGACGTCTGTTGCGCGTCCAGACCGTTTCTCAGAACGGTACGCTCAGATGATGACTGTTCAGGCTGACGACGATGGCAGGACGGTCGGTTGATGTGTTTGCGCCGCGTATCAAATCAACGGCTGGAAATCAGACGCGCTAAGATGCCGCCAGCGTCGAGTCGGGGCCTGATGCAAACTGGAATACAAATCGCCAGTGCATACTCAAACCGCACAACACAGCAAAATGCCATAGTTCATGGGGGCCGAGAACCCCGTGCACCAGAGTCGGGCCATGCAGCAGTAACACGATGGCTCCCAGTGTGTATGATGCACCGGCAAACACAGCAGGCTTGATAAAGCCCCACCCGTACCGTCGCCACAGGATAATTGCGGTTACCAGACTACCCCAGCCACACAACAGAAAGATGGACACGCCCACAGCATCCGTCACGAACTCGTGGTAGATCATCCGCAACAGGATGCCGAGCACGGCGGTGGTCCAGATCAGAACCAGGGCGATCCAGCGTGAGCGACCGCTAAAGAGGATCGCGTGCACCGGTGTCATGCTGCCGGCAATCAACAAAAAGATGCCCGCAACGTCCGCTCGCAGCAGAAAATCACGCACCGGACCGGGCCAGGTCAGATGATAGGCACTGCTCAGGATCAGGAGTAAGACGGATGAAGCCGCCATCACGACGAGACTGCCAGTTCGCACCCAATCCCCACGCCCCCGCCGTATTAGCAGAATCGCCATTGCGGCAAATACGAACGCCCCAAGCATGTGGCTGAGCGAACTGAGTGGTTCGCGACATCCCGGCAACGGAAAGACTGCAATGTCATCAATCAGCGCCTGATCCATTCGGTGTTGTCTCTCGCAGAAAATGCAACAAAAATCGGGGGCGTTGCCTGCCACCGATCTCGGGTTTTTGCGGAACGATAGCGAATACAGACTGTTTCACCAACGCCGGAAAAATGCGGGAGCTGAGGGTTTTGACCATCCACCGCTCCCGATATCCTCCCCTGATGTGTTTTGTCAATTTCCAGTATAAACATGAGCTGTCATCAGCACAGGAATGTTCCTGGGATTCACGCAGATTCGGACATGTTGCGTCCATTGCAAGCCTGTCCCTGATCCCGCAGCCGACAAAGGCAAAGTCATCAAGATCCCGGATGGGTGATGTGGAAGATTCCGCCAGAATGACGTTTCTCAACCCCTTTTTGAATTAAAAGATGCCATGATCCTCAATCGCACTCAACCGGTCCTGTTTCTCGTTGCCGTTGTGTTGATATGCATCTCGGCCGTGGATGCTGAGGAAGATCTGCGCCCGAATATCCTGTTCGTCGTGGCCGACGATCTGGGCTGGAGCGATGTGGGCTGGCACGATGGATTCGCCAAAACACCGAATATGGACAGGCTCGTCCGGGAGGGAATTGAACTGGATCAACATTACGTCCAGCCCGTCTGTACGCCGACACGCACGGCCCTGATGAGCGGACGTTATCCGGGACGTTTTGGCCCACATGCTCTGGCACCCAGTAATCTGCGGGCGATGCCGATGGGTACAGTCACCATCGCGTCGATGCTCAGATCGAAAGGGTACGCGACATCACAATCCGGAAAGTGGCATCTGGGGTCACGATTCGAATGGGGACCGAGTCA
>JAGQQS010000538.1 GCA_020426105.1 Planctomycetaceae bacterium | reverse complement strand
TTCGCTGTGAAACCCGTTCCGAGTCGAATAGGATCCTGCATTCAGCGGACCACTCTCAGTTGCCTGATCGTGCGGTATGATCAGGCGTCTGTATGATCAGGCGTCTGGAGAAACGGAACTCAGCGGTGTCTGATATCTGACAAGATCAGAACACTGTTTTACGAGGTCACATCGGACAGATGTCGCATGACTCAACGTGCCGTCCGCCGTGCCACAGCGAGGAATTCATGTTGCGCAGGAATCGATACTTACCGGAGACGACTCTGGCGGCTGTGTTCCTTTTCGCTTCCTCGGTATTTCCTGACGACAGCATCCGGGTCTCTGCGGACTTCGAAGGTGGTTCTGCGAATGTGATCTCCGTTGATCAGGAACTGGCGACCATTTCCATTCAGCCCGCCACACGGCCAGGACGAGGCTGGCCCTGCTGGTGGTTCGTGCGACTCGACGGACTGACGATCGGACATACGATCAGCCTGAAAGTCAGTGCGTCTTCGGATGCCTATCGAGACAATCTGGTACTGTCAGCGATGTGGAGCCAGCCCGATCAAGCCAGCATCAGCAGTAATGAGACGGATCGATCGGTCTGGCAGCAAACGGGAGTCTGCCACCGCGAAGACAACACGGCAACCTATCAGTTTGCGGCGACAGCCAGCACGATGTGGGCTGCCTGGGGCGTTCCATATCTACAGCGTGATGCGGAAGAATTGCTGGACCGGCTGGCTCAGAAATTGCCGGCCGCAGAACGGTTTGAACTGGCCAGAACACGTGCAGGCCGACCGGTCAATGGGATCCGAATTGGAGATGCTGCGACCAGCCTGCCGGGCCACTTTGGAGTGTGGGTGCAGGCTCGTCAGCATGCATGGGAAGCGGGAAGCAGCTGGGTGGGACAGGGCTTCATGGAATGGCTGGCCAGTGACGACCAGGAAGCCGCGGCGCTGCGCAGACTGGCCACAGTCTACTACATTCCAATTATGGACGTGGACAGTGTCATGATGGGAGCAGGAGGAAAGGACGCGATCCCGCGAGATCACAATCGCGACTGGTCCGACGCTCCCGTCTACCCCGAAGTGGCGGCGGCGCAGCTAAAAATCAGTCGGCTCGATGAAGCGGGCCACTTCGACGTATTCGTGGACCTGCACAATCCCGGAGGCAGCGAAAAACAACCCTATTTCTTCGGGCCAGGCGATATGGATAATCTGCCAGCAATTCAACAGCAGAATCACATCAAATGGCAGGCGATCGCACATCATGAAATCAATGGCCCGCTTCCACTCCTGGAAAATTATCTCTTCGCGACATACGTCAAAACACAGGAAGAAAGCAGCCGGATGAGTGCGAACTGGGTCCGAAATCACTCAGACGACCATGTCCTGTCCACAACACTCGAAACCCCCTGGAATACTCCCTCCAGTACCCCCGCTGGCTATGCCGTGGTGGGTAAACAGCTGGGCCACACGTTACTCCGGTACCTCGCAGCGCAGCCGCTCGAATGACGCCTGCTTGCAGCGATAGACTCCCGACTCGAAAATATCGCAACCCATCATCGTTAAATCGCACGGAAAAGCGCCGAAGGAATATGATAATGAGTGGTAAAAGGACACACGAAGCGGATTTCGCTTGCGACTCAAAGCAGACGTCACTCTCCGGGTGACGAAATGCGCTTCCTGGGGCCAGTTCAGGCGCTTATGACGCAGTAATTCACGTGATCGCAGCATGGCAGCCACCTTCACCAGACGCTGGGAACCTTAGACTCCCTCACAGTCTAATGAAGGTCGTTTTTTTATCGGGCATTCCGTGTGGGGTAGGCTCGCAATCAAATCCGTGAGCAAATTGTTTCCAGCCACAAAAAAACACAAGAAGTCACAAAAGTTGAAATCCTCGCCTCTCCTCTTTTCGTGAATCTTCGTGCTTTTTGTGGCCATTGAATCGCCCCTGTTGTGATTAGGTCACGGAGATGGCCTCCAGCCCAACAAGCGCCGCCGTTCGCAGAAATTTTCTTCCACATTTTCGTATTGATCGCATTTCGTCAATCAGCCTTGTCAGGTGCCAGGCACTGCCCGGCTCCCAGGCACTGCCTACCCGGATAAGTCCGGCAAAAAGGACCTTCGGTGGTGCACTGAAGCAACATGCAGTATGCCCCGAAAGAAGCGGCAGAAACTGCGGCACTGGTCTTTGCTGAATCGGCAGAATCGACAAATCAACAGGCCCGCTGTCGCAGCAATTTCCGAACGCCCGAACAGCCCACGTCGGCTCTCAAGTTCTCATCCCATCCGCAGCACTCTCGTCTTGAGGAACTGTGAGACGTGGCGTAGCCTCTGCACCCCTCCATTGAACAGGCTTCTTGCGCTTCTGATATCGGGTTCCAAATGGACCACACCGATTTCATCAAACATTCTCCACGTTCAGCCTGCCGTGATTTCATGAACGCTCAAACAATAAACTGTTTCATTATTGTGGCCGTGAATTGCTTCATGTCGATGCCTGCGGCGTTCGCCGAGGATGGACAGAACAGTCTGGCAGCTCGCGGCGCAACCGAATTTCAGGTCTATCATCTTGTTCACAGCTCTCCCGGCGAAGCGCGGCGAATGCTGAATGAACTGCTGGGCGCTGAAGCCGCCAATGCACAGATTGTGGCCGATGTCGAGAATTCCAGCCTGCTCGTTGCCGGATCGCCGGCCGTTCAGCAACTGGCCGGAAATCTTGTGCAGCAACTCAATGCCGCCGATGCCGAACCAACGTCTGCAAAGTCGTCCGCAAGGTCGTCTGCAACACCCGACCGGGCATTATCCCCGATGACATCTGACGCATGGATGAAAGCTGAACCACCCCGGGATCTGTCGCGTGATAAAAGTGCGGCTCAGCCGAAGTTTGCCCCGCGACATGCGGGCCTCGACGGAAACAATGAACATGTTCTGCGATTTCGATTTCACCATGTTTCGATTGAGCAGGCCGAAAAGGGCCTCCTGCGACTTCTGGGAAAGAAAGTCCTGGAACTGGGTGCGCATCGTCTAAGCTATTCCGTGGGCAGAAATCGCCAGGTGACAATGTCCTTTGATGAAATATCTCAGTCCTGTCTGCTGGAAGGGTCTCAGGATCTGGTGGTGCAGCTGGCAACATTGCTGCAGCAATTTGAGGACGCACGCGACAAAGACGTGACTGACGCGATTCGATTTGTTTCGTTGTCCAATATAGATCCGGTTGTGCTCAATCGGGCGATCCTGATCTGGAAGCAGGCTGCACGTCGCGGACAGGCGCCGGCAGGACAACAAAACCCGAACCAGGGGTCGCAACAAGGGCGTCGCAACCACATTCATCCCGCAGGGTTTCAGCAGATCCCGGGTGAGCCTGAGATACCCATTGAGTCCGCAGGCGAGCCCCTCGCCGACGAAGCGAATCCAACCCAGGATGACCTGCTGCGTCGCCCGTCGTCCGATATTACCGTCGAGCCGCTGCCGGATCTGGACGTATTGATCCTGCGCGGGCGCGACCCGGATGTCGAAGAACTGACCCGGATCATTCGGGAGATTGAGCGTCTGAGCGCGGAAACCGCGCCGGAGATAGATGTCGTCTATTTGCAGAATGTCCAGGGCGAAGCACTGAACAAACTGATCACGACGGTGATCAGTGATCTGACCGGACCGCTGCAGGGGCGTGTCACGATCACGCCGCTTGTGAAGCCGAACGCCCTGCTGCTCATCGGCTGGGGCGAAGCAGTCACGGCGGCAAAGAAGCTGATCGCGCGTCTGGACGAATCCGTGCCGCCGCAGACGCAGTTGCAGATGTTTTCGCTGAAGCATGCCGCGGCGAATCAGGTAGAGCGAACGGTTCGCGAGTTCCTGAGCAATCGCGGCGGACTGGGCCCGGATGTGAACATCACCGCCGACTCCCGCACGAATACGTTGCTGGTCAATGCTGCTCCCCGCGACATGCAGGAAGTCACTCGCATGATCCAAAAGCTGGATGCGGGGACTTCGGTGTCCGTCAATCAGGCGAAAATTATTCAATTGAAGAACGCATTGGCAGTCGATGTGTCGCAAACAATAACATCGGCCATCGCCGCCGCCCGTGGCGGTACCGGCACACAGAGATCCGCAGCTCTGGAAATGCTGATGGTGGGACCTGACGGCAAAAGCATCGCGGCCTCCGGACTGCTCGACGATGTGAAGCTGACACCGGATCCGCGAACCAATCGGATCTTTATTACGGGGCCACCTGACAGCCTGCCGCTGGTTGAACAACTGATCGAAAGTTTTGACCAGTCGCCGGCGGCGTCGGCTCAGATCAAGGTATTCCAGATCACGAACGGGGATGCCAGCGATCTGGTTCAGGTTCTGCGTTCGCTGTTCCCGGAACAGGCTGCGGTGTCGAATATACCGCAGTTAGCGACAGCCGAGGGCGAATCAGGGCTGGTCCCGGTTCGTTTTTCGGTCGATATCCGCACGAACAGCATTATCACGACCGGAACGTCGGGCGATCTGCAAATCATAGAAGCATTGCTGCTGAGACTCGATGAAACCGATTCGCAGGAGCGTGTGAACGAAGTCTATCGCCTGAAGAACTCTCCCGCGATGGACGTAGCAAACGCGGTCAATAACTTTCTGCGCAGTGAACGCATCGTCAATCAGGCAGCACCCGGTCGGCAGAATCCGTTCACGCAGATTGAATCCGAAGTCGTCGTCGTGCCGGAGCCCGTGGGCAATGCTTTGATCATCAGCGCGACACCGCGATATTTTGAACAGATCATGGACCTGGTCGAAGATCTGGACGCCCAGCCTCCACAGGTGATGATTCAGGTGATCCTGGCCGAGGTCACACTCGATAATCTGCACGAGTTCGGCGTCGAGTTAGGGCTGCAGGATTCGCTGCTGTTCGACCGGAGTCTGCTGGGTGACCTGATTACTCCGGGATACAACTTCAATAACCAGCCGCTGGGAAATGCCAACAATGCCAA
>JAGQQS010000537.1 GCA_020426105.1 Planctomycetaceae bacterium | reverse complement strand
ATTCCCGACGGCCAACCGGCCAATCGACTGAATTTTGCAAAGTGGCTGGTGAGTGAGGATAACCCTTTGACAGCCCGTGTCATTGTCAATCGCTACTGGGAGAATCTGTTTGGTCGCGGGATTGTGTTGACAAGCGAAGAATTTGGGTCCCAGGGCGAATTGCCAACGCACCCGGAATTGCTTGACTGGCTGGCGCGGGAACTTGTTGAATCCGGCTGGGACACCCGTCACCTGTTGCAGATGATTGTCACCTCAGCGACGTATCGGCAGTCGTCACGAGTTTCCCCTGAGGCTGCTGCCGCGGATCCTGACAATCGCTGGCTGGCCCGTGGGCCACGCGTGCGTCTGAGTGCCGAGATGGTCAGGGATCAGGCCCTGCAGGCGGCTGGCCTGCTCAGCAAAAAAATGTATGGTCCCCCGGTGAAGCCTCCGCAACCCAACCTGGGGCTGACTGCTGCGTTCGGCAGCTCAACCGACTGGCAAACCAGCACGGGTGAAGACCGTTACCGACGCGGCATCTATACGACGTGGCGTCGCAGTAATCCGTATCCGTCCATGGCGACATTCGACGCGCCAAATCGCGAAGTTTGTACGTTACGCCGCAATCAGACAAACACGCCGCTGCAGGCCCTGGTGACGATGAACGACCCCGTTTACGTGGAGGCCGCTCAGGCGCTGGCCAGAATTATGCTGCAGCACGATGGGTCTTTGAATGATCAAATTGCTATGGGTTTCAAACGCTGCCTGCTGCGCGATCCCGCCGCCGCTGAACTGGCCGCTTTGACCGCGCTGTTTGATGACACACATCGGGAACTCGCGTCGCAGCCTGAGAAAGCCCTGAAGCTCGCGACGGATCCTCTCGGACCACTACCGCAGGATGTTACTCCGATCAACGCAGCCGCCATGACGGTTGTGTGCAATGTCCTGCTGAATGTCGATGAAATGATTTTGAAGCCATGATTGAGTTGAACGTAGTCTGGTTGGTCTGTTGGCAGAATCCACCCGGCTGAAGACAAAGTTCAGGTTCACGGCATGCTAACGGTGGCCGTAGTCGATCAACCGGGCCAGTTCTGATCGCATTTCGGAGCGATGCACGATGCGATCAATGAACCCGTGCTTCAGCAGGAACTCGCTGGTCTGGAAGCCTTCTGGCAGATCAATTTTGCAGGTCGCCTGGACGACGCGGGGACCCGCGAAGCCGACGAGGGCTCGTGGTTCGGCAATAATGATATCCCCCAGCGAAGCAAAACTGGCAGCCACTCCGCCCATGGTCGGATCGGTCATTACCGAAATGAACAAGCCGTTCGCGCGTCGAAAACGAGCCAGTGCGGCGGAAACTTTGCCCATCTGCATCAGCGACACGATGCCTTCGTGCATTCTGGCTCCACCGCCTGAACCGCTGATAATGATCAGCGGGAGGGAAAGTTCGGTCGCTTTCTCGATAGCGCGTGTCAGCTTTTCACCAACAACGGACCCCATGCTTCCCATGATGAATGCCGAATCGGTCATCGCGAAGACCAGTGGGCGGCCTCGCATGTAACCGCGTCCCACGGTGCAGGCGTCCTTCATACCCGTCTTCTTTTGCTCGTCAACAATCCGCTCTTTGTAAGTCTTGCGATCCGAGAATTCGAGCGGATCTCCGGACGTCATCTCGGCGTACCATTCTTCAAAGCTGTCCGGGTCGAGCAACTGGCGAATTCGCATTGCGGTCGGAACATAAAAGTGGTGATCGCATTCCGGGCAAACATTCTGATTCTGTTCGACCTGTTTACGAAAAACAGTTGCGCCGCAACCGTCGCATCTCAGCCACAGACCTTCGGGCACTCCGCGTTTTGGCCGTTTCACGACTGACCTCGTGGATGTTTCACTATTTTCGACCGTGCTCATTGAACATTCTCCCTGCTGCCCACAATCTGAACGGAGTCGCAGATGGAACTGTCGTCCCCGACCATAAAGTGAGCAGACTCAAACGTATTGCACTCGATGATCTGTAGCAGATCACTCAATTCTTCGCCACACAAACATGCAGATTTGCTGGGGCGGCGGTGTTGCAGTGTGCAGCGAATCACCGTCGCCAAGGGCTCTGGTGCCACGATAGCAAAGGCCTTGTATTTGCGAATTGCCTTGCAAAGCACGCGTTCCAGTCGCTGGCAGGCGTCCGACAGGGTCTCGCCCTCCGGGGGACAGATCTCGGTGGAGTCTTCCTTCGCAGTTCGAAACAGACGGGGAAATCGCTTGCGAATGTCGGACTCCGGCAAACCCTGCCATAATCCCAGATTGACATTCCTGAGCTCGTCCAGTTCCTTAACTTTTACGCCTGCCTGGGTGGCTGCGACAGCATGCGCCGTCCCGCTCGCAGGATCGTCCGGTGATGTCAGAACGACTTCCACGCGGATGCCGCTTGCATGCAGCTGTTGAATAATTTCCCGAATCTGTTCCTGACCGCGTTGATTCACGGGCATATCCAGCGTGCCCAGGACGCGATGCTGATCATCATAGTCCGTGCAGCCAGCTCGAATAAGAACAACCGTAGACATAAAATTCTGTCCCTCAGCAACAAGCCTGCGTTCCGCGCGCAGTTTGTTGAAGTGCGGCAATTGCCGTTGTGTAACATGGTTCATCAAATACGGAACTGCCTGCAACAAATACATCGCAGCCAGCGTCAGCACATTGTCCAATCGTGGCCGGGCCGATGCCCCCATCGACGGAAATAATCAGATCGTTGCCAGCCATTGCACGGGCGTCACGAATCTTTGAAACAACGTCGGGAATGAATTTTTGCCCGCCAAAACCAGGATGGACGCTCATCACCAACAGTAAATCACAGGCTTTTAGAAACGGCTCCGCCGCTGCAAACGGAGTCTCTGGATTGATCGCGAGCCCGGCGACGACTCCCCTGCGACGAATTTCATTCAAAACAGCAACCGGCTCCGGGACGGCTTCCAGATGAATCGTGATCGCCTCACAGCCGGCATTGATGTATTCGTTGAGGTACTTTGAAGGATCCGAAATCATCAAATGAGCGTCGAAAGGCGTCTCTGTAAGCGGACGTACGCTTTTAATCACCATCGCCCCGTACGACAAGTTTGGGACGAAATGTCCATCCATGACATCCCAGTGAAACAACGATGCTTCCGCAGAATCGAGCAATTCGATTTCACGATGAAGGTTGGCGAAGTCACATTTCAGCATGGAGGGTGCCGCAATCGGCCGCCGAGCTCTCAGATGACTCAGCATCTCATCTCGAGTTAGCATTTAGAACTGCCGTTAACAGGAATGGAGCGTCTGATGGACAGGATTGCAGACAAGAACCGCAAAACACGTTGCTCGCGGGTGACGCTCCCGAATGTTCCCATTGGAAGCCTCAATTGTCTGGTTATCGAGTTTTCATGTCCAGCGAAACGTCTTGATTCCATCCAACCCGAAACAAAATATGTACACAAGAACAGTATTCACTGAGGAAATGCGCAAGTATTGCCCGATGCACAGATTCTGCACGGCAAGCTAGTGCTCATCCGTTCCGGTATTTTCGAGTCCGGCGTGGGGCAGGTTTCAGCTTGCCGGGACGAAGCATTTTGCCAGAATCGGTTTAAAACGCCCGGTTCGTGCGGCGGCTTTGGGATTTCAGATCTGCCACTAAACTCCTTCCATGCAATGGTTTGCCCTGAGTTTACTATCCGCAGGTTTCCTGGGTTTCTACGAAATCGCCAAGAAGGTTTCAGTCCGCGAAAACGCTGTTCCGCCGGTGCTGTTTTTCAACGTGCTGACTTCCGCCATGATCTGGCTGCCGTTTGTCATTCTGTCCCAGATGGCTACCGATGTGATTCCGATCGAGTTACTGCAGGTGGACTCCCTGTCGTGGCCTCTGCACGGTCTCATGTTTCTGAAAGCGATGATTGCCGGGTCGTCCTGGATCTTTGCGTCGTTCGCGCTGAAGCATTTGCCCATGTCGATTGCCGCACCGATTCGTGCGAGTAGTCCGTTGTGGACGATTCTGATTGCAACGCTGTTGATGCATGAACGACCTGCGCCGCTGCAATGGATTGGAGTCGCCGTCATCCTGATTTCTTTTTGGGCATTTTCGCTTGTGGGGCGACGGGAAGGAATTCATTTTCATCGCGATCGCTGGGTCGGCTTCATGCTGCTGGCAACATTCCTGGGCTCTCTCAGCGCGCTGTACGACAAATTCCTGCTGCAGAGCAAAGGTATCAGCCCATCGACTGTGCAGGCATGGTTTTCGATTTACCTTGTGGTCTTCATATCGCCTCTGATGTTGCACTGGATGCTGCGCCGCAGACAGCATGAGCCGTTTCAATGGCGCTGGTCAATCCCCATGATCGCGATTTTGCTGCTAGTGTCCGACTTCCTGTATTTTTCTGCGATCTCGGATATACGGGCGATGATTTCGTTGATTTCTCCGCTGCGACGAACTTCGGTACTGATCGCTTTTATTGCCGGTGTCCTTCTGTATCAGGAGAAGAACTGGCGCGCGAAAGCCGTCTGCATCGTGATGCTCCTGGTTGGTGTCTATATACTGAGTCTGTCCCGTTAGTGATTCCTCCGGGATGCACTGCGCCCCGGATATTGTCATGCAAAAACAGCATCACCGGATTCCGGTACCCCGCCATTCCGCAGAACTGTTTCGGCCGCTTGGAGCCAGTCAACGGCATTCATGAATTGTGCGCGCAGTTCGTCATCCATCGTTCGCTGCCCGTCGCGAACGTTATTCAGAATTTCCTGCATTTGACGACACAGCTTTTCGACCGCTGTAATTTGGGCGGCGATGGCGGCACCTTTCATTTTGTGAGCGGCCCGGTACAGTTCATTGATCAGCATCGCCTGCACGGGTGGCTCCGGGTACTGCGCGAGCGACAACAGATGACGATGCATGTCGCCGGCGCATTCATGCAGGTCTTCCAGAAAAGCGTTCATCAGTTGCTGCACGAGTTTCTGTTTTTCCATCAGCATCTACTCCCGACTTTCACGACCACCAGCGTTTCGTCATCGGATTGCGGAACGCCGGACGAAAAATTCCGGACAGCCATCAGGACTTTTTCAATAATCTCTTCTGCCGTCCGATGGCGATTACTTCTGAGCACGTCAAGCATACGATTCAGGCCGAAAAGATGGTTGGATTGATTGAGACGTTCTACGAGTCCGTCTGTGTACAGGACAAGGACGTCACCGACAATCAAAGTGATCTCATCAGAGATTTCGCTGCCACCAACATGCACACCCAAAGGGGGCGTTTGTGCATCCAGCCGCTGGACTGTACCGTCCGCATGCATCAGCACGGCAGGCTGCGCAGCACTGCCATATCGCAGGATGCGGGTTTCAGGCTGTAAGATCGCGAAGAATGCAGTGACGAAATTATGATCCAGATCCGGTGTCAGCAGGTCATTGGTGACATGCATAATGTCGCCGAGACTCAGCCCCTGGCTCATGAGCGCCCGCAGCGTGGCACGGACTTCTACCATCAGCAGCGCAGCAGCAGTTCCATGACCGCTGACATCCGCAATCGCCAGTCCCAGTGATCCGTCCGGCAGTTGGATGAAATCATAATAATCACCGCCAATCAGGTCTGTCGGCTCACAGCGGCACGCGATGTCGAATCCGGGCAGAAACGGCGGGCCATCCGGAAAAAGATATTGCTGGACAGAGCGCGCGACCTGCAGTTGCTGATGGGTTTCCCGCAGGGCGGCTTCCGCGCGATAACGCAGGACGCGTTCCCATGCAAAACGTACGGGGCGCGCAAGGGGATTTTGTTCGCCATTGGTCCGGACGACATAGTCCTGAGCCCCCAGACGCACGGCTTCAACGCCCAGATTCTCATCAGCATCTTCGCTGAGCACAACGATCGGGACCTGACGATCCTGGGCATACACCGCGCGAAAAGTTTCCAGCCCATGACTATCCGAGAGATTCAGGTCAAGAATGGTAAGGTCTACAACCCGTTCGCGCAGCAATTCGAGCGCCGACGACAGTTGACTCGCACGATGCAGGATAAACCCCTCTCCCA
>JAGQQS010000536.1 GCA_020426105.1 Planctomycetaceae bacterium | reverse complement strand
CGACAGGTGTTTACCCGATTGCGGTGCGGGTCTCCGATGAATACGGAGCGACATCGACGGCCGCAACGACTTTGACTCTGAGTGATACTCCGCCTGTCACGAATGCAGGAACACCTGACCAGGCATTCGGGCTTAATGGGTTGGTGGCCACCGATTTTTCCGGCGGTTCGGATGTGGCGATCGGAGTTGTCCAGCAGTCGTCCGGAAAACTTGTTGTACTCGGGTACCGGACAACGGGCAGTCCTGAAGCCATCATTGTTCGTTACAACAGTGGTGGCAGCCGTGATCTGAGTTTTGGGATTGGCGGCGAGGTCAGTGTTCCGTTTGCAGCGTCTCAGATTTCGCTGACGACAAACGATGCCATCCTGGTCGCCGGAGCATCCTCCGGATTTGCACTCGCCCGGTTTGATGCAAACGGATCTCTCGATACGGGTTTTGGCAGCTCGGGTGTGGTCACGACTTCAGTCGGAAGTGCCGGAGATTTGCTGGCTTCCATGGTGGTTCAGCCGGACGGAATGATTCTGGTTGCCGGTACATCACATGAGGCGTCAGGGGCAGAAACGGGTGCTCAGCGCGCGGCTTTGCTTCGCTACACGGCTGCCGGTGTGCTCGACAACACTTTCGGGTTGGGCGGAATCCTGTCTGTCTCCAGCGCGACGTTTGCTGGCACGCCGTTCTTTGACAACTTCGATGTGTTTGGTTTGGTGCTGCAGAGTGACGGCCAAATGCTCCTGGGATTTCGTGACACGACCGGAAGTCAACTGGGCCTCGCTCGTTTTAGTTCCTCCGGCGTGATCGATTCATCGTTCGGTTTGACACCACCTGGGACACTATCTACAGCGTATCTCACGGCCCGCGCCATGGCTTTGCAGCCTGATGGCCGGATCGTGATCAGCGGAGATTATGATGCAGGCGGCGGGACCAGATTCGGACTGATCCGACTGGAATCCACCGGGTTACCCGATCTCTCGTTCGGACGAATCCCAGGAGCGATGCCATCACCTGAAGACGGTCTGGTGATTACATCAATCAACGCCGGTTCTGCAAGTTACGTCGCAGGCATGGAAGTTCAGGCAAACGGACGGATTCTGGTGATCGGCAGTTCGCATGACGGCAGCACAGGAGCTATCGCTCTTGCCAGATATGACAGCTTCGGACTGCTCGACACATCGTTTTTTGGAGATGGCAGTGGTATCGTTACCACGGTTGGTTCCGGTGGCGCGTCAGCTGTCGATTTCCTGATTCAGGATGACGGAAAAATTGTCGTTGTCGGACGGACATTGGTACCTGGCAGTGCCCCGGATTTTCTATTGGTGCGTTATCTGAGCGAACCAACGGGCAGCAATACACCGCCCACGGCCGATGCCGGCGGTCCATATTCGTTGCTTGAAGGTTCCAGTGTAACGCTGAATGCATGGGCGACATCTGATCCGGAACAAAGTAACACCAGTCTCACATATCATTGGGACTTTGATGGTGATGGGATCTACGACGACGGTGTCGGACCGCAGCCGATTTTCGCCGGCAATCTGAACAATGGTCCGGGATCTGTCACGGTCTGGCTGCGCGTGACGGACGCTGGCGGAATGAGTTCTGCCACAAGTGCGCAGATCAACATTGTCAATGCGCCGCCCGAGATCCTGGGTGTTGGAAACAGCAGCCCCGTAGCCGTGGATTCCAACAGCTTCATCGACGTCTTGGCGCAGGACCCGCACTCGGAGGATGTTCTCACCTACGACTTCGATTTTGATAACGACGGTGTGTACGACGACAGCAGCGACTCCCCCACGGCGAGCCACGTATTTTCGCAAGTTGGAAGTTACACGGTTGGAATTCGAGTCCGTGATCAGGATGGCGGCTACGCACTCACGACGACTGTGGTGGATGTGTTGCCGTCGATTCGGTTTGAATCAGCCGGTCAACAGGTTGTCGAGTCGGATGGTTCGGTTCAACTCGTGCTGCGTTTGTCGCAACCACTTGAGCAGGCACTGACCGTTAGCCTGATTATCGATACATCAACGGCTGTGGAAAACACAGACTACACGTTTTTGCAGCA
Source organism: Planctomycetaceae bacterium (assembly GCA_020426105.1). Classification (GTDB taxonomy): domain Bacteria; phylum Planctomycetota; class Planctomycetia; order Planctomycetales; family Planctomycetaceae; genus SXXK01. Next base: position 8,766 of record JAGQQS010000536.1, on the reverse strand, counting down.
GTCGGTCACCTTTGCAGCGGGAGAAACCACGGCCAGTACAACGCTGCAATTGATCAATGACAATACCTTCGATCCGACCAGAACGATCACATTTGGTATTGCTCCGCTATCTTCTGCAGCAGCAGCTGCAGTATTTCCCGGGACTTTTCATACCCTGACCATTCTGGACGATGATCCGCTGCCGACCGTCTATTTTGGAACGGCCTCGCAGCGAAGTCCGGAAGAAGTAACAACTCGAACTTTCACAATCGAGTTGTCTCACACCTACGGCGCCGATGTCACAATTCCCATCCGCGTTACCGGCAGTGCGTTGTATGGACAGGATTATGTGGTTGCCAACTGGCCGGTTATTTTTAATCCGCTGCAGCAGACCGTGCAGCACGATATTGTAATTCCGGCCGGACAAACGAGCGCTGCCATTTCGCTGGAAGTTCGGGATGACATCCTTGGTGAAGGCGTTGAAAACGCTGTCTTCCGGATGCTCACACCGATAAACGCTGTGCTCTCAACCACCGTGGGCGAATCAACGATTCATTCGTTCTACATTGAGGCCAGTGATGCACCTCAGGTAAATTTCACCGTGGCAACCCGTCCCGCTATTATTGAAGGCACCGAACATACGATTTCCACCCCGAACGGTACTGTCACATTCGGCCCCACAGCCGTTACTGTAAATGTCACACTTACAAACTATACGACAGCACCGGTCTACATCCCGCTGATCTTCAGCGGCAGTGCGACGCTGGGAAGCGATTTTAGCCTGTCGAACGCTGCAGGCACAGCGATAGACACGCAGGCCACATCTGCTGTGCTCACGGCATTCAATGATTCAGGTTCTTACACGTTCTACATCCGTGGTGACAACCTGCTGGAGCCGACAGAGAACATTATCATCACGATGGGAACTCCGGTCGGTGCGACACTCGGCAGTGTGCGAAAGACTGAGATCACAATTCTTGATGACGATGTACTCACTGTAAGATTTGAAAACGATTCCACACAAGATGTCTGGGAAGATGCCGGTACCATCAATATTCCGGTGCGTCTGTCGGGGTCGGCGTCAACTGATTTGACGGTGCCCGTGGTGGCTGTAGCCGGGAACTTTGCCGGCAGAGCCCAGGAAGGTGCGGATTTTCAACTGCCTGTCGGATCAGTCTTCTTTCCTGCGGGCTCAGTCACAGGCACGCTGCAGTTGAAAATCAATGACGATACGTTGCCGGAAGATGCGTATGAATCCCTCCGGTTGCAGTTAATTGCTCCCGCCGGAGTTCAGGTTGAACGTGACCCCTGGAGTTCGACGTATCGCGATTCAAAATGGTTCCGAATTCGGGATAACGACCCAATTGTGAACATCATCACGCTGAATGGAGCGTTTAACGGTAACCAGCCGGTCGCGATTGAAGGCGGTCAGGCCACGACATTTGCATTTGAGTTGTCGAAACCAACCAACAAAGATGTTGTGTTCCAGTATTCTGTTGGAGGGAATCTGAATGCGGCAGATTACTCCACGACAGGTCTTAGTCCCGGTCAGACGATCACGATTCCCGCCGGAAGTACCAGAGCCACAGGTTCGGTTGAAGTCGCTATTCTGGAGGACCAGATTGCAGAACGCGGAGAGAATTTCTATTTGCAGGTGTCCAGTCCAGCGCACGCAATTGGATCACAAACGGCAACAATTGCGATCATCGATCGTGATAAACCCAATGTCCAGTTCACTTCGACGTCTGTCACTGTCGGGCATGGTTCCAGTACTGTGCTACTCGAGATTCAGCCAACCATACCGCTTAGCAGCGGAGAATACGTGGCGATCGACATCATAAATCCATCAGCGAATCCTGCGATCAGGAATGTAGAATACCGGCTGAATTCGACCGCATTCAATCTGGCTGCTGGTCAGACATCGGCCACGCTTGCGGTAGAAATTCTGGAGAATTCCACCGTATTTGTTCCGACGTCCGTCATTTTTTCACTGCGTCCAGGAAGTAAATATGGAGTCGGCGCAAATAGTCAGTTCACCCTGAATTTCTTGGCCAATGAGGCTCCTGTTGCGGCGGGGAATGTCGCCCTCTCGACGTCTGTATCAGAGCCGGTTGATCTTTCTGACAAGGACCTGGGACAGCCCCCCGTTGAAATCCCTGGCGACGGTTCAAACTCTCAGGTTTCTGACGAGGTCGCTGTTTCGCAGAATCTGGCGATTGGAGGCATGGTTTCAGACGGACTGGTCGCTGGCTCTCTGGTTTATTTCGATGCGAACAAAAACCGCATTCGCGAAATCGGCGAAACAGGAACACAGACCCGCGTTGATGGCCGTTTTTCAATGACGGTTCCGGCCGAATTTGATACCAATCAGGACGGTTTTATTGATGCCAGCGAAGGGCAGTTCGTGTCGTCCGGCGGCATCGACGGATCCACCGGACTCGTGTTGCCAACTCAGTATGTCGCTCCAATCGGCAGCTACGTGTTGAGTCCCTTGTCGACCGTGGCATCAGTCCTCGTCAATCAGCACGGTATGTCGACAAGTCAGGCCTATGACCGAATTGCCAATGCATTCAGCCTTCCGGATTCGAGTATCATCGACCTGAGAGTATTTCAGGCAATCGCTGCAGCGACTGCCGGTGACACTTCCGGACTTCGGGTATTCGCCACTGAAGCGTCGCTGCAGGATACGGTGACACAGATCGCCTCGTTTGTCGCATCACTTCCTGATGCGCCACCGATTGAAGTCATCGCCGACTTTGTATTTGCGGAAATTGCGCAGCTGATTGTGGCCAATAATACCGTGTTTCAGCTAGCTAATCCGCTGCAAACCGCATTGCTCGTGCGCAGCGTGATTACCGATCTCGCACTGTATGTGGATGACGACTCGATCGATGGTGTCGGTACGATTGTCGCTGCTGGAAATCAGACCATCCAGGACATTCTCGAAGCAAATCCATCGGATGCTGTTGAACAGATTGTTCGCGCCGAAAAGACGGCTCAGCTGGACGTGTCGATTGTGCTGTCCGAGGTTGCTGCGGGGACAAAATTAATCGCCAGCGCTGTCGCAGAAACAACCGGTCAGACGCTTTCGGTACTTAATTCTGCCGCTGTGATTGGGGATATCCTGCCCCCGGTGATTCATGTCACGCCGGTTACGGCCGCCGAGGGAAATGCGGCATCACAGATGCAATTTGTCGTTTCAATCAGCCACGCCTCTGCATCAGCAGTTTCGGTCGATTTTTCGACGGCTGATGTTTCGGCCATCGCAGGAGAAGACTACACCGCCGTCAGTGGTACGTTGAGTTGGGCACCCGGGGATACCAGTGACAGGTTGATCACTGTCCAGATTACAGGCGACACAGTCCTGGAATCCGATGAAGCGTTTTCGCTGCGATTCCAGTCTGTGACCGGAGCACTCATCAGTGATCTCTCCGTCGCCGGGACGATCATAAACGACGACGCATTGAATTATCAGGCTCCCAATGATTCTCCGAATATGATGTCACTGTTTATTGAGGACAGCCATCTGCAATTGCTGAATAACGGCATTTTGATCATCGACGGTGTGTTTTCCACACCACTTCCGGTGTCGATCACCGGAGGGGCGAATGTTGCAAACACGCTGACCGTGATCCTGAGTTCCCCCGGTGCGTTGACGGCTGCCGGGATTAATTTTCAAGGTGGATTCGCTGCAGATTCTTTGATCATTGAGGACGATACATCGCCTCGGTTCCAGCAATTTGTGACGGGGACGGGCAGCGGTTCGGTGACCGTTGATGACACGCTGATCACCTATGCCTCTGTGGAATCGCTGACGGTTCCTGCGGATATCAACGACGCTCCGGTCCTGACGCCCGCGAATCCGATCCCCGTGATTCCCCTGCCGCCGCTGACAGTGCTCACTTTTCCCGTGAGCACCCTGGTCAATTTAGGTCCCATGTCCGCAACCGTTACCGATGCAGACGCCAGTGATCCACTGGGAGGAATTGCTGTTACCGCTGTGACCGGTGCCGGAGCGATCGAGTACTCCCTTGATTATGGGATCACCTTTACTGCCATCGGCACACCTGACGTGCATGCAGCCGTTTTACTCACTCCCGATGCGCTGCTTCGCTTCCAGGCCGGCGTGCCTGGTGAAGCTACCAATCTGGTGTACGTCGCCTGGGACCAGTCCGATGGCAGGATTGCCGGAAGCCTGGCCGACACAACGACTGGTCCGAATGCCTTCAGCCTGAATGAAGGTTCGTTGCAGATCGTGGTGACGTCTGGCGTGGAATGGAGTTTTAACGCAGGGGTGCTGAGCGTAACCGGTACCTCACTCGACGACACGATTACGGTGCGTAACGATTTAGGGACGATAAAAATTGAAGCCAACGGCTCGCTGATCAACACCGGCGTGGCGGCATCCACTGTGAATCGCGTGATTGTCTCCGGACTGGCTGGCGACGACAGACTCCAACTGGACAACTCGCTTGGCGCTTCACTGCCGGGTATTCTCGAGGGCGGAGACGACAACGACATCCTCATCGGCGGGCTGAGTCACGACACGCTTGAGGGCGGTGAGGGTAACGATGGGCTGGATGGAGGCGCAGGAAATGACACCTATGTCTTTAACACCAATACACAACTCGACGCAGACAGCATTACCGACAATGCCGGAGTTGATAATCTGTCGTTTGTCGATAGTACAAATGATGTGGCTGTCAGCCTGGCTCTGACGACAGCCCAAATTGTTAACGCGAATCTGACGCTGACACTTGCCTCGGCAACAGCGATCGAAAACATCATCGGCGGAGCCGGCAACGACACGCTCACGGGGAACGCACTCCGCAATACGCTGGACGGACAGGGCGGCAATGATATGCTCGATGGCGATTCGGGCGACGACAATTATGTGTTTGACACGGACACGCCACTCGGTGCGGACAGTATCACCGACAGTGACGGCAATGACCGTCTGACATTTGCCAACAGTACGAATAATGTCACCGTGAATCTGTCCCTGACCACGGCTCAAATCGTCAACAGCAATTTGACACTGACACTCAGCTCCGCCGTGTCCATCGAAAACGTGTTTGGTGGCTCCGGCAATGACTCGCTCATCGGCAACACACTGGCCAATACCCTGGTAGGCGGCGCCGGGGCCGATTCGCTGATTGGTGGCGACGGTAACGATTCGCTGATCATCGACGAATTGGACATCAGCGTGGCTGGAGGAGCCGGGTATGATCGTGTCACACTCGGTGGCACGACAGCCGGGGCCGTCACCCTGGATTTGAATGCCGGGCAGATCGAGTATGTCTGGGCGACTGCCTCGAATTATGACAACATCTTTGATGCGACGGGAGCGACCTGGGCCGTCACGATCTATGGTGGTTCAGGTAACGATACGATGATCGGCGGCGAAGGCAGCGACAAACTGTATGGCCGTGAGGGCGACGACACGATCCGCGGCAACGGTGGAAATGACAAACTGTATGGCGACGCAGGAGCCGATTCTCTGGATGGCGGAGCCAATAACGACATCCTTGCGTTCGACAATGATGATATCAGTGTGAACGGGGGGGCCGGGTTTGATCAAGCCACTGTGAGCGGGGCCACAGCGGGCGTCACTTTGAATCTGTTCACAGGTGCAATCGAGTTTGCATCGGCATCGACGGGATCAACATTTAGTAATGTGTTTAACGCAGCCGGAGCGACGTGGGCCGTCACGATCTACGGTGGCGCGGGCGACGATACAATAATTGGAGGCGAAGGCAACGATACGTTGTACGGTCGAGGAGGTAATGACGCGATTAGTGGAAACGGCGGCAATGATAAACTGTACGGGGATCAGGGGATCGATTCTCTGAACGGTGGAGCGGACAACGACTTGTTGACGATCGACAGCGACGACACCGGGGTGATAGGGGGCTCCGGGTTTGATCGCGTGACGGTGAGCCGGGCTGTCAGCAGTATCACGCTGGACCTGAATGCGGGGCAAATCGAATATGTCACTGCAACAGCATCCACGTTCGACAATATTTTGGACGCCACGGGAGCGACATGGAATGTCACGATCTTCGGGGGCTCGGGTAATGACACGATCACTGGCGGTGACGGCGACGACATGTTGTACGGCAATGGCGGTGACGATGTCATCTCCGGTAACGGAGGCGTGGATAATCTGAACGGGGGATTAGGGGCCGACTCGCTTGATGGCGGTGCTGATGACGACGCGTTGGTGATCGACCACAATGATATCGGAGTCGTGGGAGGTCATGGATTTGATCGCGTCACGCTCGGTGGAACGACAACTGGAGCCGTCACGCTGGATCTGAATGGCGGCCAGATCGAATACGTTCGGGCGACGGCATCAATATTTGACAACGTATTCAATGCAGCAGGGGCGACGTGGGACGTTACGGTCTATGGTGGTTCAGGTAACGATACGATCACCGGCGGCGACGGCAACGATACGCTGTACGGAAAAGCAGGCAACGATACCATCAACGGTGGCGGTGGCAATGATAGACTTTATGGGGACGCGGGAGCCGATTCTCTGGACGGTGGCGCGGATAACGACATCCTGATAATCGACAATCCTGACATCAGCGTGATTGGCGGTCTCGGCTACGATCGCGTAACCGTGAGTGGCGCGACGGCGGGCGTCATACTGGATCTGTTCACTGGTCAGATTGAATTCGCCTCAGCGCCCGCAACATCGCCGTTTAATAACGTGTTTGATGCGACGGGAGCGACGTGGGACGTGACGCTCTTCGGCGGTGCGGGGAACGACGTGCTGATCGGCGGTGAAGGCAACGACACCCTGAATGGTCGAGGCGGCAACGACCTGCTGATTGGCGGAGGTGGAAATGACAAACTCTTTGGTGATATCGGAATGGATACGATCAGTTATGTCACGGCCACAGCATCCGTAAACGTGAATCTGGTGACCAGGACCACTTCAGGAAGCGCGGGTAATGATACCTTGAGCTCCATCGAAAACGTGACTGGTTCGAACTTCGATGACTTTATCACAGGCGACACCAACGACAATACGCTGGATGGGCTTGACGGAATCGATACCATCTTCGGTGGCGGTGGGATCGATATTATTCTGAACGCGTGAATGGTGGCGATTCAAAATGGTTGCAGGTAGTTGGGAAGCGAGGCTTCCTCACCACGCCTGCCACCTTGTTTTACAAATCCACGACGTCTTCACGCAGTACACCGCGCATGTCCATTTCGAATTCGATATCGACGATTGGTGGCCGCGAATAGTACCAGTGGATTACCCGTTGAGAAATTGCCGGTAGTTGCGACACCAACACGCCTTGCAGCAGCGGACGCAATGGATGCGCCGTGTACGCGTCAATGGCCGTCGGGATGCAAGAAGAGCAATTGCTTTGCCCTTTCAGGGCGTTTGGGTGTTTGTTTGAATCGCTGACCCAGGGCGTTGCCCTGAGCTGGCATGCCATGGCCTTTCAGGCCGGAACACAATCAACGCTGGCCTTTTGGGCCGGAACAATTGCGATTCGCCCCAAACGGGGCATGGCAAGTCGGTCTGAGGCAAGTGAATCCGCGAATGCGGATGAACGCCGCCCCAGGTCACTTTTTCACGAACCCGTCAGCATCCCGCGGACCGTCGAAATCATCGATTCAATCGTTGCTTCAAGGCAGCCACGGTCGAAGGGTGTCTGCCAGACCGGATAGACATCCGTGTCATACATACCGTCTGGCGGCAGGTAGCCGATGGAACCATTGATCAGGTTCATGCAGATGATCGTGAGCCCCGGGAAAGCCTGTCGCAGTTTCTGCTGAAGGATGGAATATGGCTCGCAGCAGCTGCCGATCAGGATCGCATCTCCCAGACGCCACGCATAGATCGGCAGGCTGTACACGGAACCGTCGCCGACGCCGCGACGTATATCGCGCCGACGCCGCAGACGTTCTTCCAGGGCTCGATCTGTGCAGGCAAGCCTTTGCTGTTCGAGTTCTGCCGCAGAGGGCCAGGCTTTCAAAGGCAAATCGACCGCAGACTTTACCGCATAAAGCTCCTGCGACATCGCGCGCTGTTCATGTTTCCAGATGGCCAGCGGTGCACCGGATTCGACCGTATGGATATAGGTGAGTCGAGTTCCGGGAGGCTCCATCCCCTGAAGTGTCGCAAGGGCCGCGAAGCCGAGTTGTCGTCCGTGACGATCTGCAATTTCCGGATCACCCACATATTGATAACGAGGCGCAAGGTCACCACACATCCCCAGCAGAAAAATCGCAGGGGCATCCGTCGCCTGCTGAATCGTCTCACGCATAGCGCCGATGTAATCTGGCGAAATGGCTGTATTCTCCCATGCCAGTGTTGTGGGATGACAGGCATAATTTACCAGAGTGGCGAGAGTCTGTCCCGCGGGGTTTGTGACACGGCCGACGAGCAGTGTGTCGTCGGGGTTTCCATGCGGACTGTATCCGCAGACCGTTCTGTCCTTCTTCGGATCAGGATCGCGCAGATCGCGAACTGTGGCCAGACCACATCGTCCCTGTTGCCAGTCCAGCGTTGCCTCACACTGAGACAGCATGGCCTGACGCACGGTGGCCACAGTGGACTCGAACAGATGCTCCATCCAGGCTCGAAGCAAGCTACTGCCGGGAAGCGAATCGTCGGGCTCCATGAGCGGGGGGCCAGCGTGCGTGTGACTGAGAGCAAAGATCAGATTTACTGACGGCAGCGACAATGCTTCCATCAGACGCTGCTGAAAACTCTGAAATGTCTGTGGTGTCTTCCACCAACCGAGATCGGCATCGACC
>JAGQQS010000535.1 GCA_020426105.1 Planctomycetaceae bacterium | reverse complement strand
CCGGAAGCGGGACGCGATCACTGGACGAACGTCATGTCGATGGTCGTGGCGGGCGGTGGACTGCGGCACGGTCAGGTGATTGGATCTACAGATCGTCGCGGAGGCGCGATTGAATCCAGTCCTGTGCGACCTCAGGATCTGGCCGCCACAACCTTCCGCCATCTTGGAATCGATCTTAATTCGCACTGGATCAATAATCAGGGCCGTCCGGTGCCCATCGTCCTTGAAGGCGGCCGTCCGATTCCCGAATTGGGATAGCGGTCTCGTGTCCCGCGGCGGTCAGAAAAGGTGACAGGAATCGTAGTGGACGAGGCCACGAGTCCCTGCAGGTTGAATGGGGTTGGCCGACGCTACAAGGCCCTGCAGGTTGAATCGAGTTGGACGAGGCCACGAGTACCTGCAGTGGCTCGGCTGACCCGGACTCGTCGCCTCGCCCACGACGCCAAATTCCTTTTTGACGGAGTGCTAGCTCCACCAGCCGCCATTCACATGGATTGTCTGGCTGTTGACATACGACGACAGATCGCTGCAAAGGTACAGAATCACCGAGGCAATTTCGTCTGGTGTCCCGAATCGTTTCATGGGTATTTGCCCCAGCATCTGCTCGCGTGCGGCAGGGGGGATGGAATCTCCCATTTCGGTGAGAACGACCCCTGGAGCGACAGCATTCACATTGATTTTCCGGGACGCCAATTCACGGCTAAGGACTTTAGTCAGAGCCATGACGCCGGCTTTTGCCGAGGAGTAATTCGCCTGGCCAAAGAGACCGAGGACGCCTGAAATGGAAGCCATGTTGACGATGCGACCTCCATCCTCAAGAAACGGCAACACTGTCTGGCTTACTTTAAAAACGGCGGAGAGGTTCGTTTCAATGACGGCGTCCCACTCCTCGTCGGTCAGTTTCTTAACGGACCGATCCCGCAGAATGGCTGCGTTGTTGACCAGGAAATCGATGCGACCGAATCTGGCCTTTGCTGTTTCGAAAAACGCTGTCATTTCGCTTCGACTCCGCACATCGGCCACTTGTACGAGGGCTGCATCCCCCCATTCGCGTGCCGCGTCTTCCGCTCTCTGACGACTCACACCAGCGGGATCATCAAAATAGTTGACGGCAATGTTGGCTCCCGCGCGGAGGAACATGGACGCTGTGGCCTTACCCAGTCCCTGAATTCCGCCGGTAACAACAGCGACTTTGCCAGTGAGATCTATTGAAATCATTCCTGAACTCTTCCCGGATCTTTGTCAGTTTGCGTCGGCTCCGGACTTCCGACCTGGAGCAGAAAAGCGAGCTGAAATATGTGTGCAATTGTGTGTGTAAAAATGAGAATGCGACGTGGATTCTGAACGTGTCGCGGCGATGCTTCCCACACCTCACGACGGATGATAGCGTATCCGGGATGCTAGTAACTTGTGTCACAGCCTTTCTCCTGTGAGGTCCTCTATGCTGTTTACATCCGTCGATTTCCAGAAGCCCGGAAAACAACAGGGGTTCCTGCAGGTTCCGTATTCCCACAATCTTGGCGGCTGGGCGAATGTGATGATCCCGGTCACGACGGTTGCCAGCGGAAGCGGGCCAACGGTACTGATCCTCGGAGGAAACCACGGCGACGAGTATCAGGGCCAGATCGCCGCGATGAAGCTTGCACGAGAACTCACCCCCGACATGGTGACGGGCCGGATTATTCTTATTCCGTCGCTGAATCTGCCCGCAGCCCGCGCCGCAACACGGTTGTCCCCGCTGGACGGAATGAACATGAATCGTGCATTCCCCGGGAATCCCGAGGGTAGTGTCACCAGCCAGATCGCGCATTACCTGACGACAGTGCTGTTCCCGCTCAGCGATGTTGTCATTGATATCCACTCAGGCGGACGCAGCATGGAATTCGTACCCTGTTCACACATGCATCTGGTCCCCGATCGCGCACAGCGCGAAAAGATGCTCGCCGCCATGTTGGCCTGGAACACAGATTTTCATTTCCTTTATGCGGATATTGCCGGCAGTGGATTGTTGCCCGTCGAAGCCGAAAATCAGGGCAAACTGGTGGTCACCACGGAACTCGGCGGTGGCGAATGCATCCCGGCGAGCGTGCATCGAATCGCACAAAGTGGTCTGCGGAATGTGCTGATTCACGTCGGAGCTTTACGCGGTCAGCTGCAGACTCGCGAGAGTCTGGGCAAACCACCGGCAATTCTAACGCAGGCACTGAATCGCGAAGATTATCTGCTGGCTCCGGAATCCGGTATCTTCGAAGTCTGTGCCGAGCTCGGTGATCTACTGCAGCGAGGCGACATTGTTGGATATATTCATCATCTGGAACGCCCCGACCGCCCACCGGAAATCATCGTTGCTGAAGGCCAGGGGTACTTGATTACCATCCGCGCTCCCTGCCTGACTCAGCAGGGCGATTGCGTCGCTGTCATTGCAAAACAGGTGAGTCTGGACGAGGTGCGGAATGCCTGATGTGGCTGGACGGGCGGCCCGGTGACCGGATCTCTATCGCTTCGCAGTGATCGTGCGTGCAGTTTTCAAGCAGCGTGCCAGTTCTCCATTGCAGTTCGGGATGACTGTTCAGCCCTAACAAACCTTCGCGATGTAGCCTGCAGGGGCGAAAATCAATGCCTGAAATCCGGCCGGAATTCTGCCCGTGGCGGCTTCGGATTTCCTGGCCGGACGTTCCAAT
>JAGQQS010000534.1 GCA_020426105.1 Planctomycetaceae bacterium | reverse complement strand
CAAGAAATGTGGGTAAAGATGAGCCCGGCAGGCTGGACCTACCGAAATCCGCGACTGCACCCGAGGCGGCGGGGGACAGGCGATGTCTTTTCAATTTCGCGGGGAATGTCGTAAAGTGCCGTGATCATGGGACGGCCAAGGTCAGGTGGTTGCGCCACCTCCGGAGCGACTCGTCCGGAAGAATCAGAACAAGGACAGTTTCAGTGATCGAACCATCCGGCAGAAGGCCATTGAAGTCACGTCAGTGGCCGATTTTTCAGAGGCTCGCGAGTTCACTCGCAGGATCAGGAGTGACTCCGAACGCGATTTCGGTGGCCAGCGTATTCTTCGCTGTGGTTGCGGGCATCTGTCTCGCCGCTACGAACCAGTGTGAAACTTCATGGGCTCGACGCAGTCTCTGGCTGCTCTCAGCTGCCATGATCCAGTTGCGGTTGGTCGCCAATCTGATGGACGGCATGGTTGCGATTGAAGGCGGAAAGAAGTCGGCTGTGGGTGATCTCTATAACGAAGTTCCTGACAGACTTTCAGATCCGGCGATTCTGGTTGGAGCCGGATTCGCCTGGGGAAGCTCGCCGACGATCGGATTGTCTGCGGCCCTTGTTGCCGTCTTTGTGGCTTACGTGCGTGCGATTGGTGCAAGCGTCGGAGTTGGTCAGGTGTTTATTGGCCCGTTCGCAAAGCAACAGCGCATGGCACTCATGACACTCGTATGCATCATCAGTGCGATCTTACCCCTGCCGTGGCAGGCGGTGTCTGAATCCGCAGGGATCGGGGTTTGTGGTGCGGCTTTGCTGCTGCTGATCTTCGGCGGTCTCATCACGGCCTGCCGCCGACTTCAGAAAATCGCGGAGCTCATGCGCGAACGAGAGAAGGCCGGGACATGAATCTTCTGACAATTGATCATCTTCCTCCGGAAGTCCGCTGGACGTTTTTTGGAATTCTCGCGGCACTCGTGAGTTCCAGTGTTATTGCCCGACTATTGCAGCGAAGAAATCCCGGCAAAGACTACCGCGAACTGAGACTTCGCATCCGAACCTGGTGGATCATCGCCGGACTGTTCAGCGTTGCTATTATCCTGAGTCGTGGTGTATCGCTGGTCTTTCTGGCGTTCGTCAGCTTTCTTGCATTCAAAGAATTCCTGTCGCTGATTCCGACACGTCGAGCCGACCATCGCGTCCTGTTTCTTGCCTACCTGTCGATACCGTTTCAGTACTTCTGGGTGCACCTTGAATGGTACGGCATGTTTATTGTTTTCATTCCGGTTTATTTGTTTCTGCTGCTCCCTGCCAGAATGGTTCTGATCGGAGAAACTGACGGCTTCCTGCGGGCCATCGGAACGCTGCATTGGGGCCTGATGACCACGGTCTTCAGTCTGTCCCATGCAGCCATGCTCCTCGTCATTCATCCACTTGAGACAGCTCGGTACAAGCCTGTCTGGCCATCAAGTGAGAGTATGCTTAATCCCGGACCAGGCCTGTTGATCCTGCTGGTCCTGCTGACGCAATCCAATGACGTGGCTCAGTACATCTGGGGAAAAACACTGGGGCGACGTAAGGTTGTTCCCAAAGTCAGTCCGGGCAAGACCCTTGCCGGCCTCGCCGGAGGTATCGCGACAACGATTCTGCTGGCCGCCGTCGTGGGACCGTATCTGACTTTTTTGGACTGGCCGCGGGCTCTGCTGGCCGGGATGATCATCGGCCTCGGTGGCTTCGCCGGTGACGTCTCTATTTCCGCACTTAAACGCGACCTTGGCGTTAAGGATTCCGGCACAATGCTGCCGGGGCACGGCGGTATTCTGGACCGAACCGACAGTCTGACGTACACAGCACCTCTCTACTTTCACTTCATCTATTATTGCTACTGCTGACGAACCTTTCTGCGACGAGCACCTCGTGGTCAACTCCATTTTGCGTTATCTGTTCTTTCTGTGTATCGTCCGCCCGGTCGTCCTGATTGTTCTCGGGTTGAATGTTCGTCGGCAGGAGCTCCTGCCGACGGCCGGACCTGCCATTGTGGTGGCGAATCACAACAGTCATCTGGACGCACTCACATTAATGACCTTGTTCGGCATGCGGCGACTTCACCTGGTACGGCCCGTGGCTGCTGTCGATTATTTTATGAGCAATAAATGGCTGGCGTGGTTCTCGACACAGATTATCGGTATTATACCCCTGAATCGGAATGTCTCCGGCGAACGCTCCGATCCGCTTGCCGGTATCTCAGACGCTCTGAACGCGGGCAACATCCTGATTCTGTTTCCGGAAGGTTCTCGCGGCCAACCTGAGCAATTGGAAACGTTCAGGACTGGTATCGCGCACATCGCGAAACGTCATCCTGGTATTCCGATCGTTCCCGTATTTTTGCACGGACTGGGTAAATCGCTTCCCCGTGGAGAAGGTATCCTTGTACCATTCTTCTGCGATATATTTGTAGGCGAATCCGTGGCATGGAGCGGAAGCCGCGATGGATTTATGGTGTTGTTGCAGGAACAAATGACAGCGCTGGCACAGGAAGGCAGGTTCCCCAGGTGGCAGTGATCACAAGACAGAACGGGACAATCCAATGAACGACAACGTTCATGGGGAAGGATTCGTGGATCGGCACTTGCCGTGTCCTGCAAAATATTTGGCAACCACGGGCAGGCTGTCGTCAGGGAGAGACGGATCTATTTGTGTTGTGCAGCGAGTCATTCTTTTGTCAACTTGATACTGGTATACCCGTCCGGGAGGCGGAGCAATGTTTTCGACACGAAAAATAGCCACGACATTGGCCATTTTGATGACGGCCTCGGGTATCACCGGCTATGCGCAATCAAACATTGATCTTAAGACGGCAGTGCTGGTCGCGCCGGTCGATGGGCCGGTCGGAAAAGCGGCGTCTCTCTTGAGTGACGAAGTTTATGGACGCACGGGTACTCGCTGGTACATCCGCGACCACTTTCCCGGTGCCGCTCGCGTTGTGTTGTGCACAGTGGCGGATCTCCCTGAAACGGTGGAACTCCCGGCAGAACTTACTGTCCCGGAAGTCCCGGAAGGCTTTGCAATCGGTGTGCATGGAGACGATGTCTTCGTCGTGGGGCGGGACGCTCGGGGTGTGCTCTACGGCGTGGGACGACTGCTGCGTGCGATGAAAATGCGTCATGATCAGATTGTGCTGCCCCGAAGTACCAAAATATCGACCTCACCAAAATATCCGATGCGCGTTCACCAGCTTGGATATCGGAATACGGCCACGAGCTACGATCTCTGGACTGTTGACAAGTATGAGCAATATCTGCGCGAATTGTCCATTTTTGGATGCAGCGGAGCTGAGCTCATTCAGGAACTGCCGCCGGGTGGAAAAGACAGTGTATTGATGGCGGAACCGCAATGGGACATGAACATCAGGCTGTCCCGTCTGCTGAATGCATATGACCTGGATGTATTCCTGTGGTATCCCGTCCCGATTCTGGGGGATGACCGGAAACTCTATGACACGGAGCTGAGCTACCGCAAACGACTCTTCCAGGAAATGCCGCGGATCGACCATGTGTTTGTTCCTGGCGGTGATCCCGGAAACAATCATCCGCGGGTTCTGATGCCGGCCCTCGAAACCATGGCGGGAATGCTGCATGAGCGATTCCCGAATGCCGGCATCTTTGTGTCGAATCAGAAAATGAATCCGGAGTGGACCGAATGGATGTTCAACTATTTTCGAGAGCAGCAGCCTGAGTGGCTGGGTGGTTACGTGTACGGCCCGGGCACGGAACACAGTATCATGGACGCCAGAAAATGGCTGCCGGAGCAATATCCGATTCGGCGTTATCCCGACATCACACACAACGTTCGTGCCGAATTTCCGGTCCCGCATTGGGACAGCCGCATGGCTCAGACGCTGGGCCGCGAGGGCATCAATCCGCGTCCAGGACACAACCAGGCCGTCCACAATGCCTACGATGAATATGCCATCGGCTTCGGATCTTACTCCGATGGAATTCACGATGACCTGAACAAGACGGTCTGGAGCGCGCTGGCGTGGGACCCGGACGCGGATATCCACGAAATTGTGAGTGACTACGGTCGCCTGTTTTTCGGTGAGGACGTCGGTGAGGAGGCCGCCGAGGGTTTGTGGATGCTTCAGGAGAACATGACGGGAAACTTCCTGAAAAATGAAAATGTCCCGAAGACACTCGCAAAATGGAGGTCGATCGGGGAGCAGGTCAGTCCGGCCGTCAGGGAGAGCTGGCGATATCAGATGTATCTGATGCG
>JAGQQS010000533.1 GCA_020426105.1 Planctomycetaceae bacterium | reverse complement strand
CCAGCTTCACGCTGGGCGGCACGGGTGGCGGCATCGCCTACAACTACGAAGAATTTGAAGACATGATCCGCCGCGGACTTGCGCTCTCGCCGATCAATGAAGTCCTGCTGGAGGAATCCATTCTCGGCTGGAAAGAGTATGAGATGGAAGTGATGCGTGACAACGCTGACAACGTGGTCATCATCTGCGCGATTGAGAACTTTGATCCCATGGGCGTCCATACAGGTGATTCCATTACCGTCGCACCGGCTCAGACGCTGACGGACAAAGAGTATCAGCGGATGCGCGATGCCACGATCAAAATCATGCGCGCGATTGGCGTCGAAACCGGAGGGTCGAATGTGCAGTTTGCGATTCACCCCGACACGGGGCGCATGACCGTGATCGAAATGAATCCACGTGTGAGCCGTTCCTCGGCGCTGGCATCCAAGGCGACCGGTTTTCCCATCGCGAAAATTGCGGCCAAGCTTGCCGTCGGTTATCGCCTGGATGAAATCCCGAACGATATTACGCGGGAAACGCTGGCGTGTTTCGAACCAACAATCGACTACGTCGTCACAAAAATTCCGCGGTGGACGTTCGAAAAATTCCCGGAAGCCGACCCGACGCTGACAGTTCAGATGAAATCCGTCGGCGAAACAATGGCCATCGGCCGCAACTTTCGCGAATCCCTGCAAAAAGCGCTGCGGGGACTTGAGATCGGTCACTTCGGGCTCGGCGGTGGCAAAAAAGATCTGTGGGGAACCAATAAGCAGCCGACGAAAGAGGAGATCCAGAGCAAGCTGGCGATCCCGAATGCCGATCGCTTGTTCTATCTGCGGTACGCCTTGAAGTTCGGAATGTCGATCGACCACATTCATCAGACGACGGATATCGATCCGTGGTTTCTCCGCAACATCGAACAGCTCGTCAAACTGGAAGATGAGATTCGCGCCATCAGCCGACTCGACGATGCATCCCCTGAACTCATCCGCCGCGCCAAACAGGATGGGTTCTCGGACGCTCAGCTGGCGTTCTGGTGGGACTGCTCACAGATCGAAGTTCGCCAGCGACGCAAAGATCTGAACATTGTCGCCACGTTCAAACAGGTCGATACGTGTGCTGCTGAGTTCGAAGCGTACACACCGTACTATTATTCGACGTACGAGATGGAAGACGAAACGCCGGCAAAACAGCCAGGCAAAAAGCGGATTATGATTCTGGGTGGCGGTCCGAATCGCATTGGCCAGGGGATCGAATTCGATTACTGCTGCTGCCACGCCGCGTTTGCCCTGGAAGAGCTGGGGATCGAAAGCATCATGGTCAATTCGAATCCGGAAACGGTTTCGACCGACTATGACACGTCTGACTATCTGTTCTTTGAACCGTTGACAACCGAAGATGTCCTGAACATCTGTGATCGGATGCAGCCGGATGGTGTGATTGTGCAGTTTGGCGGCCAGACGCCGCTGAATCTCGCTCGAGGCCTCGAAGCGGCAGGCGTCACAATCATCGGCACCAGTCCGGACATGATCGATGCGGCAGAAGACCGGGAGCGATTTCAGAAAATTCTGGAACGCCTGGGCCTGCATCAGCCGCCCAACGGGATCGCCACCAATATCGAGGGTGCGCGGGCGGCGGCAAATCGGATCGGATACCCCGTTCTGGTGCGACCGAGCTACGTTCTGGGCGGTCGCGCGATGGAGATCTGCTACGACCAGCAGGGGCTTGAACGCTACATGACAGAAGCCGTTGATGTGTCTCCCGACAAGCCGGTGCTGATCGACAAGTTTCTGGAAGATGCGATCGAAGTGGATGTTGACGCGATCTCTGACGGCGAAACAACCGTGATCGGCGGCATCATGGAACACATCGAAGAAGCAGGTGTCCACTCCGGTGACTCAGCCTGCGCGCTGCCTCCTTATTCGTTACCGAGCAGCGTTGTGGATGAAATCCGAATTGCAACGCGAGCCCTGGCCGGAGCCTTGCAGGTCCGCGGACTGATGAACATCCAGTTCGCGGTCAAAGTCGATGGCGACAGCCCAAAGGGCACCGTCTACGTGCTGGAAGTAAATCCCCGCGCAAGTCGTACGTCACCCTTCGTGTCGAAAGCCATTGGCCATTCCCTCGCGAAAATTGCCGCCAAGGTCATGGTTGGGGTTTCACTGAAAGCTCAGGGTTTCACCGAAGAAATCGTACCCCAATACACCTCGGTGAAGGAAAGTGTGTTCCCGTTCAATCGCTTCATGGGTGTGGATATTGTGCTTGGCCCGGAGATGCGATCGACGGGTGAAGTGATGGGCATCGACGCTGATTTTGCTCTGGCTTTTGCCAAAGCCCAGCTTGCCGCGGGCTCGAAGCTTCCGATGGCCGGAAAGATTTTTATCAGCATGTCGGCCAATCACAAGCAGCGCATGATTGAACCGGCTCGCCGCCTGAAATCGCTGGGCTATCAATTGGTCTGCACCAGCGGCACGGCACGTGTTTTCCAGGAAGCCGGGATTGACGTGGACGTCGTGCGAAAAGTTCAGGAGGGGCGGCCAAATCTGCTCGATCTGATGGCCAATGGTGAGATTCATCTGATCTTCAATACACCAAGCGGCAAAGGCGCTCGTACGGATGAAGGCAAGATTCGTGCGGCTTCAGTGACTCATGGAGTGCCCTGTGTGACAACGATGCCGGGTTGCTCGGCCGTGGTGAATGCTCTCGAAGCACTCCGCGAGCATCCGAACCCAAGTGTCAAAGCCATTCAGGATTGGGTTGCCGCGGACAGACAGGCCTGACTGGACGGTGTCACCTGAAGCTCCGTATCGCCGGAATTCGTTTAATCGCAACTCCGTTCAATCGTTATTTATAGTCCCGGACAGGTGACGTCACATCTTCACCCGGATTACAGGAATTCTATGAACTGGTCCGCTCAACGAATTGCATTTATTGGCACAGGGCAGATGGCAATGGCTCTGGCTGCCGGGTTTGTGCGTCAGCTGCTGAAACCGTCACAGATCAGCGGATACGATCCGATTGAGGCATCTCGTGTCACTTTTGCGGCGAAGACCGGCGAGGGTGTACAACTCTCTGATTCGCTGGCGCAGGCCATTTCGGGAGCCACCGTGGTCATTCTCGCCGTCAAACCGCAGGTGATGGATGAGGCGCTGCGCTCCGTCGCAGAGGCATTAAGGTCCGGCACCGGAGCCGGGCCGCTGGTCGTTTCGATCGCCGCCGGAATTCCCATCGAGCGACTTGAGCAGGGTCTGCCGCCAAAGACGCGGGTGATTCGAGTGATGCCGAATACACCGTGCCTGATCGGACGCGGTGCCTCAGGGTTGGCTCAGGGGTCTGCCGCAACAAGTGACGACGCAGCGTTGATCAGTGAACTGCTCGCAACCGTGGGAATTGTGGAAACAGTTCCCGAGTCGCTGCTGGATGCCGTGACAGGTCTGAGTGGCAGCGGGCCAGCCTACGTGTTTCAGATGATTGAAGCGTTGAGTGACGGCGGTGTCAAGATGGGGTTGCCACGGGCGATCGCCACTCGCCTGGCGGCGCAGACGCTGGCGGGCGCGGCCGACATGCTGCTCAGCACGGGCCAGCATCCCGGTGCGCTTAAAGATGCAGTCACCAGTCCCGGCGGCACAACAATCGCAGGCCTGCACGCCATGGAGCAGGGCGGGGTTCGCGCTGCATTAATCGACGCGGTTGAGGCATCCACGCTGCGTTCGCGAGAACTCGGAAGGTCCGCACGCTCCACATGATTGCTGGACGCGGGCCAGTCCGCTAGTGTTCCACAACAGGAAATCTCCAGCGTGCTCCAGGAAGAAGCAAAAAAGGCAGCAGACATGACAGAACGCATCACAATTATTGGTTCCGGCCCTGCAGGATGGACCGCGGCAATTTATGCGGCCCGAGCGGAACTGAAGCCGGTTGTCTACGAAGGCGCATTCAACGAAGAAAACCGTCAGAAGGGTACATTGCCGCTGGGACAACTGTCGCTGACGACAGAAGTCGAAAACTTTCCTGGTTTTCCATTCGGCGACATGACCGGATATCTGGACACATCGATTGAAGAGTCCAAACGCAAGTACATGGCGCCGCATGGCAAACATGGCGTGAGTGGTCCCGAACTGATGGAGCTTATGCGCCAACAGGCTACCAATTTCGGAACGCGCATCGTCACCGATGATATCGTCGATGTGGATACGTCAAAGCGTCCCTTCAAACTCACAACACTCGGTGGTGAGACGTTTGAATCTCACGCGATCATTATCGCCACGG
>JAGQQS010000532.1 GCA_020426105.1 Planctomycetaceae bacterium | reverse complement strand
AGTCCGTGGCTGAACAGCACGACGGGCGCAGCCGCCTGGCCCGTGGGCAGGTAGACGCGAATTGGAATCTCGCGCGACCGTTTCTCATCCTTGACCACCAAATCCTTCTGTTCGGGCTGTGCCTTGGCTGTAAGTAATGGGGCGTAGTCGCCTCGGAGACTGGACGCCGACACCTGGATCAGCAGAGAGCTTTCAAATAATCGCTTCATCATATGTCCTTTCGGCTTGTCGTCTCACGGCTTCATTCTCAGGTGATCGTCGAAAAACGAACGCGCTTTCATCAGTGTTTCGACTAGTCTCACTGGCTTCATGAGATCGTCTTCCCCTTCGAGTTCCATCACCGCAACGAAGCCACCCGCTGCCTTGAGCTTGGCAGCCATCACTCGCGATTGAGTCACGTTCACCATCTTGTCCGCGTTGCCATGAATGATGAAGAACGGCGGCGCTCCTTTCTTCACAGGACTGATTTGGTGAGGCCGTCTTGCACCTCTTGTAGAGGTCCGGCTTGCGTTCGCGGGTATCGTCGATCAAGGTCAGCAAAATACGGGTCTTCCATTTTCCGGGAACCGATGATCCGTGGTCAGGCGATAGTCGATGGACACAGCGACGTAACCGGCTTGGGCATGGAACTCGGTAGTTTTCAAGCGCTGCCCACTGTTTCCGGCTGACCCACCGCCACCAGATACAACCATCACAGCGGGAATCGGACTATCGCCCTGCCTGGGCGTCACGAGGTCCAGGTTCAGCTCGACCTTGCCAGCCTTGGCGAAGGTCAGTCCTTTTTCTGTTTGGGTTTCCGCCTGAGACGGTTCAGCAGCTCCAAACAACAGCACCAACACCAGCGGAATGCTCGATTCGAAGCGAGTCATTTGAAACTTTTCCTTTCATTGGAAAACAGAGTGTTCAGACGCTGGGGAACGGGACCAGCCAAACCAGAAAACAGCAGGCGACGGTTTTCATCGGATTGAGGTTCCTATTTGACGGCCAGCGGTGGTAACACAGCGAGACTTTGGTTTCACGAGGGATGAAGTTCGTGGCCTGAATTTGAGACGCTGATAACCAGTATAGACCTTCGGTTAAACGGAAGCGAGAGGCTCGTCACGACAGAATCTCCTTCAACACTTCGCAATGTGCGTCAGCCAGCCTAGAGTCTCGGCCCTGGAAACGGTGGGTGAGCGTAGTGTGGTCGGTGACGTGCAGATGCAGCACGGTGGCGTTGAAGTCCTGAATAGGAACGAGGTCTTTGACGACGTTGCAGTGGGTGCGGAAAATTCCGGTCTGAAATGTGTCAGCGATCATGCAAGTCATTCCTTCGTGACGACTTTATCGAGATTGAGCAAGCAGGCATGACGCGATGACGAGCATCTTGCTGACAGCCGCGATCATTCAATTGTTCCAGGTTGAATATCTTAACCGCCAAGCCATCGGTGTGCGCACTCACGCCTTTAGGACTAGCAAGGCGAGTCTTGACGGCTAATCCGCGGTGTGTAATACTTCCGTACAAAATGATTCCGTACGGAATCACTAATTTGAGAGTTGCTCTTCTTGTTGCCACGGTGGCCTCATGCATGTTGGCGCCGTCTCCGCCGATACGACTTTGCACTTACTTACTTGGGATCTTGGCCGGGAGTTACTTCCAAATGTTGTGTTCAGGGAGAATTGTTCAGGCGACGGTTTCGGTATGAGTTGTACGGGTTCTGGGGCTTGAGTTGTTCTGTTCATCGAGCTGTTCTTCGCTGACTCCATCGATGAAACGGACTCCGCGAATAAGGTCAGGGATGTGCTGGTGGCCGCGGAGTTTTCGCCAGCCTTTTGCGGCGCTCTGAGCCAGCTTGAAAAGCATCACCAGCGACGCCTTCGCGGTGCCATTGTTCTTTGTTTTTCGATGACGCAATCGAATCGTCGCGAAGGTGCTCTCAATGGGATTTGTCGTGCGAATGTGGCACCAGTTCTCTGCCGGAAAATCATAAAACGTCAGCAACGCCTCGCGATCTTTCTTCAGGCATTCCACTGCTGCTGAGTGTTTCGCTTCGAAGGTTTTGACAAACAAATCGAACGCCTTGACCGCCTCTGCTTTGTTTGGGGCGTCCCAGATCGAATGCAGCATTCGTTTGACCTGAGGCTGCACTGACTTCGGTACTTTGTTGAGTACGTTCGCTGTCTTGTGGACCGTGCATCGCTGCACGCGAGTTGTCGGAAACACTTTGTCGAGGGCTTTCCAGAATCCCAGAGCTCCGTCACCAACTGCCAGCAGTGGAGCATGCCGCAGGCCGCGAGCTTTCAGATTCAGCAGCAACTCCTTCCATGATAATTCGCTCTCGCGAAAACCATCCACGACAGCGATCAATTCCTTCGTGCCATCGGCCGTTGCTCCCATCAGCACCAGCAAACACTGACGATTTTCGTCCGGGCTGCGACCTTCGTTGTCATTGAACCGGATGTTGCTGTGGATGCCATCGGCCCACATATAGACGTACCGCTTTCCGCTCAAAGACCGCTTTGACCATTCGTCATATTCTTCTTCCCAGACCGACTTCAGCCGGGTGATGGTGGCCGCAGAAAGGCCCTTCGCATCTGTTCCGAGCAATGATTGCAGAGCTTCCGGAAAATCATTGGTGCTGATTCCTTTGAGATAAAGCCAGGGAATCAGCTCCTCGATCGATTGCGTCTTGCGAAGGTACTTTGGCAGGATCGATGAATTGAACACTTCACGTTCAATGGACGGCCGTTTGTCACGCACTCGAGGCTGGCGAATTGCGACCGGCCCCAGTCCAGTGATCAGTTCGCGTTCGGGAAGAGTGCCATTGCGGATCACGAGTCGGCGTCCCGCCTCATCCACAATGCCGGAGCGATTGCGGAGATAATCCTCAACCTCTTCCTGGATGGCGGCCTGCAGCATCTTCTGAGCTCCGTCACGGAGAATCTGAGTTAAAACATCACGAGCCTGCATGCTGCCATTCGCATTCGCAGCGGCACTCAATTCATTGGTCTCGGAGACTGTTTCACAACCTGCAATTCGGCTACTGTTCTTCATGGGTGGCGTTTCTTTCAGGAGGAGATGGTCTTTGTCAGATAACCAACTCATCTCGAAAAACGCCGCCTCTTTCAACCCTCACTCAAACACAACTTTCGACAGTAACTCCTTGGCCGGGCGTATTACGCCTATGTCGGAATGGTCGAGCGAATTCTCGTGGAAGAGAAGCTTGATCACCTCATTCAACCCGGTATGGGATACCTGCTCTTCGAACTGTTTGCCGAAGACGACCGCAACTCGCCGGATCATCGCTGACGTGCCTGCTCACGCGAATGGAGGAAAACGGGCTCGTCCATCGAAGTCGCGATCCGAACGATGCCCAACTGGTGCGCGTACGACTCACTCCGACAGCGCGAAAGATCGAAGCCAAATGCTGTGCCGGTCTGCAGAGGTCGCTGAGACAGGAGTAGGCAAACAAAACGTGCGCCGCATTAAAGCGTACCTGCGACGACTCACGACTGCCTTTCGCGAGGAAGACCGCCGCTTGGCGGAAAAGAAGACTTCGTCCTAGTGTCCTGAGTTGTTAATTCGTTTACAAACATTGGCGACGCGATTCAGGATCAGATCGGCATCGGCCGTCCATTTGAATGGTCTGGGATTTTCATTGTGCTGATCAAGATATGAATGGATGGCTTTCTTCAGGGACTGGACGCTTCGGAACGCACTGCGACGAATTCGCTTTTGTGTGATTTCTGCGAAGAAACGCTCCACCTGATTCAGCCATGAAGCACTGGTCGGGGTGAAATGCACCTGATACCGGGGACGTTTCGCCAGCCATCGCTGAACCCGGGCTGTTTTATGGGTGGCATAATTGTCCATGACGATGTGAATCGTCTCACCCGGTGTCTCTGGAATGGATTGATCGATGTGATCAAGGAATTTCACGAACTCCTGCTGACGGTGTCGCTGATGACATGTGCCGATCACGTGGCCCGTTGCCACATTCAGCGCAGCAAACAAGGATGTCGTTCCATGACGCGCGTAATCGTGAGTGTGTCGTTCAGGCCGGCCAGGCTCCATGGGCAGTAGAGGCTGCGTGCGATCCAGGGCCTGCACCTGACTCTTTTCATCAACGCACAGGACAATCGCATTATCGGGAGGACTCATGTAGAGCCCGACGATGTCACGTACCTTGTCAACAAACTGAGGATCTGTGGAGAGCTTGAATGTCTCGGTGCGATGTGGCTGTAGTGCAAAAGCACGCCAGATCCTCGACACCGCGGTCTGGCTGAGCCCGCTGGCTTTTGCCATTCCACGAGTACTCCAGTGGGTGGCATTCGGTGGCTTCGATTCCAGCGTCTGTGTCACAACACGTTCCACATCT
This sequence comes from Planctomycetaceae bacterium, assembly GCA_020426105.1. Taxonomy (GTDB): domain Bacteria; phylum Planctomycetota; class Planctomycetia; order Planctomycetales; family Planctomycetaceae; genus SXXK01. Next base: position 360 of record JAGQQS010000532.1, on the reverse strand, counting down.
GAGTCGCTGATCTTTCGCGGGGCTCCTGGACGAGGTTCGTCCAGCAACCCGTCGAGTCGCTTTTCGAGAAACCGTTTTCGCCATTTCCCAACCGTCGGCATGGTGACCTTGAGCCGAGTGGCGACGCACTTGTTATCGAGACCCTGACCACACTCAAGGACAATGCGAGACCGGAGTGCCAGCGCCTGACTGCTCTTTCGGCGTCTTGCCCAGCGTTCCAGAATCTCCCGCTCCTCGTCCGACAAAATCAACGCCGCTTTGGGTCGTCCTCCAGCCATCGCTGCACCTCCTGACGTGCAGAATAACAAGAAAAATGACCGCCACCAGGTTAATAAATGATTTTATAACTCAGGACACTAG
>JAGQQS010000531.1 GCA_020426105.1 Planctomycetaceae bacterium | reverse complement strand
ATGGCTACTTTTGTCACACGTGTTCGTCAGGGCTGGAATTCCGGCACATCACCGTGCGGTGGCGTGCGTGTTGCACCTCTCGTTTAACCCGAAAAGTCGCCTTTCAACTATCGCGGCTGACGGATCGGGGCGAATTTAATGCGCTGCAGATAGGAGACATGCACGCCATTGGGCCCCATTCGTCCCGAACATGCGCCGATGGCATTAATGATGTAGCGGTAGTTCAGGTTATAGTCCGGATCAATCTCGACTTCCTGTTTCTGCAATTGATCACTGCCAATGGCCTGCAGCGCGGTGATGCTGCGAAAGACACGGGCATTAAGTTTGTTAATAGCCTCCTGACCACCACCCAGACCTTCGCCATTGAAGCTGAGTTCCTGCAGTTCACCCGAGGGATCGGCCAGCATCCGAACTTTAAACGGCTGCAAGTCTGCATCTGTGACGGAGTCGGCTTTGGGCGCCCCCAGCGGCATGCTGATGTCAAAGTCGCCTTCGGGTTCAATGACTTTCAGCGTACACATAAAAAAAATGAGTAACTGAAATACGACATCAATCATGGGAGTCATATCGACGTGTATTTTGCCGGAGACAATGCGGTTTCGCAGCTTCATGATGATAACTCAAACCGTTACGGTTCAACCTTTTGAGTGGCTTTCAAAGCGAATCGCTGAAACTGAATCGTATCTTCCTGGCAGATCTGAATCAGTTCCTGGACCATTCCGGCAGGGACATCGGCGTCGGCTCGAATTTCTACGGTCACGTCCTCCAGGTTTGTTCCGATGGTCTTGTAAAACTGGGACTCCTGCTGAAGACGGGGGCGAACCTGATCCAGCGTCGCTTTCTCATCGCCGAAGAACAAATAGGGCGGCGTGTTGGGAATTCGGCTTCCTCTGGCATCGATCTCATACCCGAAATTGAGCATAAACGAATCCTTGCGGACGGCGATTGGCGGCATGGCCAGCTGGTCCCTGGGCAGCGTGATCCGTTCGTCCGCTTCATTCTGATCAAAGTTATTGATCACCATAAAGAACGTAATCAGCTGAAACACGATGTCGATCATGGGTGTCATGTCGACTTCGGGGATACTGACAAATGTTGATTTGATCTTCATCGAAGAAATCCCGAACTACGCTACTTCTGCTTGCCCACAGTCGCGAAGCGTCCCATCAAACCTTCACTCACCATTCCAATTTCAAGTACCAATCGCTGAATTCGATTTTTTAGAATGCTGTGAAAAACCATCGCCGGAACCGCAAGCAACAGCCCGATCAGTGTAGTCACCAGCGCTGTGGAAATCCCATCGGCAAGTTCTGAGGGCTTTGGGGAGACAGCCGACAGAGCGATTTTATCAAAACTTTTAATCATTCCCTGAACTGTCCCCATCAGCCCCATCATCGGGGCGATCGAACCAATCAGTGCGACGTAGCTGAGCCTGTGCTCCAGTGACATGTTTTCGTCCTCGCCAGCCTCCTGCATGCCTTCCACGGCTTCCGCATATCCGCGGCTCAAACGCCCCATGCCGGCGGCAAGGACGCGTCCCACAAACGATTCGTCGGCGCGGGCAAACTCATAGGCCCCCTGAAAATCTTTCGCGTTCAGCTTCTGCTCGAATTCCTCGACAAATTGAGAAGGCAAAAGGATATCACGACGCACCTGAAGCATGTTCATCATGATCAGCGCGACCAGGATGAATGACAGCAGCAAAAACGCCGGCCCCCAAAACCAGCCCAGCGCACTGGCGATGTACGCGAGAAAATTGCGGGATACCGGTGCCACTGGAGTACCAGCTCCTGCGGCCGGAGCGGCTGCCCCTTCGGCAGCCGGGGCCGCCGCCCCTGCTTCGTCCGCCAGAACCTGTGATGTCACAGGAAAAGCGGGCCAAATCAATGCCGCAGTCAGTGCGAACAGCAGAAACAGAGCCGATTTACGTCCACCAATTCTGGCGGCTGGTGTAATAACGTGACGCATTTCGAATGTTCTCCGGGGTGTCCTCAATGGGGCAATTCTGTCCAGTGAGAAAGAGCAAGTGGCTGAGAATGGGAACTGTAGTGACTTCGCGGCGTCTCGTCACTCTTCAGAGGGTATCATCAGTTGCGAGAAGTCGGGATTTTTGAAACGCTGATTCCGGAATCGCCGGATCCCGGCGGGAACAGTTCCAGGCCTGAAACGGACTCGATGGGTTTTGATACAACCCTTCACTATCTGTCCGATGGGGAATCAATTGGCCGTCCTGGGAATCGAGCCTGCTTGTTTGGTCCATGGGCTGTTTGGATATTTATCCGTCAGCCTGGCCATTGCTTCATCTGAACGATCCTGATGTCCGGCAGGTGTCCACAGTGACACCAGACGAAAGAGCGCCTCTGCATGAGCTGCGGGCTCAGACGGATACAGCACATCAACATGCAGGTAGGCCATCAGCGCGTCTTTCTGGAGATTCCTGGCACGGAAACAGTCGCCTTTCAGGATCCATGCTCGTGCCAGCGTTTCAGATTCAGATTCCGATGCCTGACTGATAACTCCATCAAGAGTTGCAATCGCCTCATCCGAATTTCCCAGCTTCTGCTGACATTCGGCCTTGCCGAGGAGGCCGTCGTAGAGCGCTGCTGCCGATGCCGGGTCTCCCTGACTCTGATCAATGACCTGCTGAAATGCGGCAAGGGCGCCGGCGGTATCATCACTGTTCAGCAGCAGTTGCCCCAGTCGCACTCCTGCCTGAAGCTGATAACCCTTGACCGGTGCGGTCTGGACTTCTTTAAGCAATGCCTGAGCGTCGTCACCTGAGGCCAGGGAGGCTTCCAGCAGCAGTGCTTCAAGGTAACGAAAATTTGTTTTGTACCCCTGACGAAACGCTTTAATCGCGGTGAGCGCTTCCGGGACCTTCTCCGGATCGGCCAATGCCTGCTTGACCAGGGTTCGTGCGATCAGGAATTTGATGTCTGCCACGACGCGTTCATCGTCACCATTATACTCCTTCTGGATCCCGCGCAGTTTCTCCAGCGCGACATCCAGAGCACCACTGCGTTCATTTGACTGCGCCTGCGACAGGAGCGGCGGCTCCATATCGAATCGCACTCCGAAAATGTCTGACACAGGGACGACCTGAGTTTGTCCGTTGGATAAAGTGATCGTGACCGATTCGATCGTCATCGCCTTGATCTCACCACGCAGCGTGGCGCGGTCACTGCGTTTGGTAACCTGATCAACAGCAGACACCGTGCCGACACTTCCGATCACGACCGTCAGAACGGCGACCAGCACGGTGCGAAGTCCATGGAAAAATTTCCTGTCGTAAAAAGTCATAAACTAAATCCCTTTTCAGAAGAACAACAGATGCTCCATCGTGAATCCGCTGGCCGCACTATGACTCCCGTGTCGGTGGTGCGGGAGGATTTCGTGGTGATGGCCGGGATGCCGGACGTGATGGTGGATTCTTTTCGATGGATTTGTTTTCAGATGAACCTGGCGCGGGAGGTGTTGGTGCCCCGGGAGCCGCAGGACGTGTGGGTGGTTTTTTGGCCGGTGGTCTGGTTGCGGGAGTCTTAGATTCTGCCGGTCCGCCATCCGTTGATGCGGGAGATCGGGGCACCGGAGGTCGGAGATTGGCGGCGGTTGGAGTGCCCGCTGGATCCGCCGCAGGACGTGGTCGAGGTTTCGGATTCGACTTGATGTCTTCGGCGGCGTTATTCGCCACAGTTTTTCGCGAGACGGAAGGCTGATTACCTGACGCCGCAGCCGGGGGTGCTGCTGCGGGCAGTTTCGCAGCCGCAGGCCTGATGGCTCGTGCGGAGCCAGATCGTATTGATCCGGGAGCACTTACGTCCAGTCCGGAG
>JAGQQS010000530.1 GCA_020426105.1 Planctomycetaceae bacterium | reverse complement strand
GGGAAAAACGCGGACGGACGGCAGGATGGGCCGGGCGATTTATGTGGCCAAACACCGTGGAAGCGCGTGTGAAGAGGCGATTCTGCCGTTTCAGATCACCGAACACGGTCTTGAATTTGATGCGTGATTTGGTCGAAACATTTTGCGAATTCTCCGGGGGTGGCTAGAATCGGGAATCCCGATGTCCGGGAACTGGAGCGTGGAGATGGAATTTGACCGACATACTGATCCTCGATTCGATGGTTGGCGTCTTTGTCGCGGTCCCGCGAACTGGTTCACGTTTCTTTGTCCGGACTTAATCGAAGTCAGACAGACGCAAACGGTGATCGAGCTGCGCATGAAGGAAGCTCAGGCCGACGGTCTGCCGCTGGTTTCGTCAGGCGCTGCCGTGCCTCCATCGATCGGCACGGAGTCTCCCCATGTGCTCTCGATCGTCACCTGGTGGGACGACACAGATCATGATGAGGCACGGCGAAATTCCCCGGATCCGGGCGTATTATTTCCCGAAGTTGTGGCGTTGCAGCCGGAGCGTCCGCTGAATATTTCTGCGTCGAACGAATCATGGTCCGGTACATCACGGCGGTTGAGTTCGGCCTGCTGGTTGGCGCGCATTTTTCGGCGACGATCTTCGTTTCAGTGGCGACTGTGGACAGTACGACACGAAAAGCTCATGATCGTTGCCACCATCCAGTCGCCCGACCGGCGGCCTTTGGGCGCCCGGTTTTTGAATTTCTGTGAAATGGTCCTCTCAACGATGGAACTTGCGGACCAGCCCGCCTGGCCGCCAGACGTTTTTTTGAAACAGGTCATAGATGTCGCCCGTCATCATTTTCCACTGCTGCATACTTCGGCGTCACGTGGATTTTCGGTTAGGCTGGGGCAGTCAGAAATCAGTCTTTCAAATTTCTATCGAATGTACCTGCGACAGCCCGAAAATTTTCGCCGCATCGTTGTCCCGGGCTTAGCGACTGTCGTGCGTCTGCAGGAACTCGGGCCCGATCAACTGGCTCCTTCGCTGGATCTGGTGCAGGAGCGGATCCTGCCGATCCTGGCGTCGGAAGAGGAGCCGCGTTCTGACGAGCGGGTTCAAATGCCCTGGGTCGGCGGTCTCTGTGTAGGATATGTGATTGATGAAGATGATTCATATCGCTATGTGCACCAGCGGATGATTGAGGCGTGGCGCATTTCGCCGGAATCACTGCACAGTCTGGCCTTGCAGAATCTGCGACGCTATGCGGCTGAACATCCGCTGGAAGTAACCATGGTGGGAGACGACGAAGATCCCCGGCTGCTGATGCCCGTGAAGCCGGATGCCTACAACTGTTCGCGTGTGCTCGATCCTGATTTTCATGTTCAACTGCGGGAACTATTCGGACCGGAACTCATCGTCGGTGTCCCCAACCGCGATTTCTTTGTGGCCGCTACGCTCAAGGATCCGGAATTAATCTCGCAGATTCGGAAACGCGTCCATCAGGATTTTGCAAACATGCATCATCCACTGACAAAGCGACTGCTGGTCGTTTCGGCGGATGGCGTCAGCGAATACTGTGGTCCATAGCGAAAGCCATATGGCACTCCGTGTTGCGTTTATTGGCGGAGGTTCTGGAGGCCATTTATTGCCTGCCATTGCGATCGCTCACGCGCTCCTGCGTCAGAACGCTGGTTCGCGTTTCCTGTTCCTGACGAGTCACCGGATTGTGGATCATACAGTGCTGTCGGTTTCGGGTTTATCGGATCCCCAATCGCAGTTTGTATCGTACGTGAGACTTTCTTCCGGGCGGGGGATGTGGAGTTCCACGGGGCAATTGTGGTCACACTGGAAATCATTTCGTCAGGCCTGTCGGTTACTGAAGTCATTTCAGCCACACGTTGTGGTTGGACTGGGAGCTCTGGCCAGCGTTCCCGGAATTCTGGCCGCCAGTCGTATGCGGCTGCCCATTGTGCTGCTCGAACAGAACTGTCTGCCCGGTAAAGCAACACGTGTGCTGGGCTCGCGGGCGCGGCTGACAGTGTTCGGCCTGCCCGTGCCACAGGAGCAAAGAGGCCTCTGGCCGACGCCCGTGACGACGTGTGGAACGCCGGTGCGAGCCGAGATCGGCTGTCTCGCAAATGTGCCAACGTCTCAGGTCGCTCAGCGCCGCAGGATTCTGATTCTGGGAGGCAGTCAGGGATCTGAGTCAATTAACCGAATTGTCTCACATATGTTGTGTACGCAGCGACCAAACATTGAGGACTGGAAAATCGTTCATCAGACGGGAGAAGCTCAGGCATCCGCGATTCAGGAGAAATACCTAAGTCATGGCATTGCCGCGCGAGTCAACGCGTTTCTTCCCGAGATGGGAGCCGAACTGGCGTCGGCTGGAATCGTAATCAGTCGGGCGGGGGCGGTCACGATTCAGGAGCTGGCCTGTGCCGGAGTTCCTGCGATTCTGATACCTCTCAGCATTGCGGCGGAACATCATCAGGCACTCAATGCACGATTGCTCGCGCAGATCGGCGCCGCCGTCGTGGTTGACGAACGAAGTTCGGAAGCTACGGTGCAGTGTGCAGGGCACTTATCACGTCTGATCGCTGATTCGGAAACACGACTCCAGATGGCATCCGCCATCAGAACACTGGCAGCACCGAATGCCGCCACGGAGATTGCGGGGCTGCTGCACGACATCGCTCAGAACCATGTGGTCCGGCCGGACGATTCTGTGCGTCAAAGGGCGAAGTAAAAGCCACAAGCGTTGAGCCCGCCCGCGTCGGAGTATTTGGGACCGAAGTGCCATTCGGGCGGAGAATTGGCCAGCAATTCTTTGGGGTTCCGTAGGAATTTCCGTTCAAGACACTACCATGCGTTCCGCTCGGATCTTTATCCGCCTGCCAGGCGACTCACCTCAATGTTCGCAGCGTGTCCCGATTAAAAATTGCGAACTCAGCCAGATATTTGGAGATTCCTTTATGCCCGGATTCAGCCTTCTCCTGCAGCGCGTTGCTCTGCCGCTTCTCACAATTTGCGTGTGTCTTCTGTCGGCATCGGACGCGGCTGAAGTTCCGGCAGGTTTTACACCGCTGTTCAACGGGAAAGATCTGACTGGCTGGAAAGGGCTTGTCGGAAATCCAAAATCGCGGGCGGCCATGTCAAAGGAGGAACTTGCGGAAAAACAAAAAATCGCGGATGAGAGCATGCGGGCACATTGGAGTGTTGTCGAAGAGACGCTGGTCTTTGACGGCAAAGGTGACAGTCTGTGTACCGCAAAAGATTATGGTGACTTCGAGCTGTATGTTGACTGGAAAATCCTTGAAGGTGGTGACAGTGGTCTCTATCTGCGTGGCACGCCGCAGGTGCAGATCTGGGATACGGAGTTCGAGAAATACTTTCGGCACGGTGCAGAGAACGGATCCGGTTCACTCTGGAACAATCAGCGAAACCCTCGGTTCCCGCAGGCGAAAGCCGACAAACCCGTCGGGCAGTGGAACACATTCTTTATTCGCATGGTGGGAGAGCGGGTCACAATTCATCTGAACGATCGGCTGATTGTGGATAATGTGGTGCTGGAAAATTTCTGGGACCGGGCACTGCCGATCTACCCGCGCGGGCAGATTGAACTTCAGAACCACGGAAACACGTTGTATTTCAAGAATCTTTACATCCGTGAAATCACGGCGGACGAAGCGAACTCCAGGCTGGGGAAACAGGATGCCGACCATTTTCAAAGCATCTTCAATGGGCGTGACTTCAGTGGCTGGAAGGGTGAACTCGAAAACTATGAAGTGATTGACGGTGCATTTGTGTGCAAAGAAGGCAAAGGTGGCACGGTCTTCACAGACAAGCAATACACTGACTTTATCTCACGGCTTGAATTCAAACTTCCCCCGGGTGGTAACAATGGACTTGCCTTGCGATACCCTGGCACCGGCGCGCCGCATCTGGACGGGCTGGAACTGCAGGTGCTGGATTCCGAGGATCCGAAGTACGCCAAACTCGATCCGCGTCAGTATCACGGGTCGGTCTATGGACTCGTACCTGCTCATCGCGGCTATCTGCGTCCCCATGGAGAATGGAATTTCCAACAGGTCACCATGCGCGGGTCGAAAATTAAAGTTGAACTGAATGGATTTACAATTCTGGAGGCTGACCTGAGCGAAGTCAAAGAATCGAAGGACGGTCCGGTACCACCTGGGGCAAAAGTTAAAACCGGCCACTTTGGATTTGCCGGGCATCATGACCCCGTCGCGTTTCGCAATATTTCCATGCGTGAACTGCCAGGTGAACCTGCGGAACCGCCTTCGCGAGAAACTGCAATTCGCCCCGAGGATGGTCCGATCCGGCTGTTTAACGGCCGCAATATGGAAGGACTTTACACGTGGATCAGAGGCGAAACGTATTCAGATCCGAATAAAGTTTTCACGGTTAAAGATGGCATGCTGCACATCTCCGGCAACGGATACGGCGGGGTGATCACGAATCAGGCCTACCGCGACTATCATCTGATCGTGGAATTTAAACTGGGGGACAAAACGTGGGGAGACCGTGTTGATCGCGCACGCGATTCAGGTCTGCTCGTTCACTGTTGGGGGCCCGACGGGGGGTACAACAACACCTGGATGGCATCCATCGAAGCCCAAATCATCGAAGGCGGCGTCGGCGATATTCTGGTACTGTCCGGAACTGATCCGGAAACAGGGCAGATGCTGCCCACGTCTTTGACGGCGGAGACGACGAAGGACCGTGACGGTGAACTGGTCTGGAAAAAGGGCGGGGAACCAACCACGATTTCAGGTGGACGAATCAACTGGTATGGTCGCGACGTCGACTGGGCCGACACGATTGGATTTCGAGGTCGCGAAGATGTGGAAAGCAAGCACGGCGAATGGACGCGTATGGAAGTCATCGCTGACGGAAGTCATTTGACATACAAGGTGAATGGTGTCATTGTGAACGAAGGTTCCGCAGCCAAACCGGACGCGGGAAAACTGATGCTCCAGACGGAGCAGGCCGAGATGCTGGTGCGTCGTTTTGAGCTTTGGCCAATTGGCAAGGCTCCGACCGACGAACTGAAACAGGACTGATCGTATACCCGGAGGTCTTCCCATGGATCAGGCAACCGCAACAACACCATCGCCGCCGACGCGTCGCAGTTTTTTGCACACGACCGTCGCGGCCTCGACCGCCGCGGTTGCCGTTTCCGCCCGCGCAGCGACCCCCGGTAACCAGTCCACCGAGCGGGTTGTGGTGGGCGTCATGGGGGTTGAACGCGGGTTGGTGCTGGCTAAGAATTTTGCCAACGTGCCGGGTGTTGAAGTTCGATACCTGTGTGATGTTGACAGCCAACGACTCAACAAGGCTCATGAAACGTTCGCGAAATCGGTCGACTACGAAGTCAAAACGGTCGCCGATTTCCGTAAAATGCTGGATGTTCCGGAGCTCGACGCGCTGGTCTGTGCGGCCCCGAATCATTGGCACGCTCCTGCGAGTATTCTCGCATGCAGTGCCGGGAAACACGTGTACGTCGAAAAGCCGTGCTGTCACAATCCACGGGAAGGGGAACTCCTCATCCAGGCCGCTCGTAAGCACAAGCGTTGCGTCCAGATGGGCAATCAGCGGCGAAGTGGTGAAAAGATCATTGAAGCCATGGGACTGCTGCATGGCGGTCGAATAGGAAATGTTCACTACAGCCGTAGCTGGTACGCAGCCGATCGCGGTCCGATCGGTAAGGGAACGCCGGCTGAAGCGCCTCCGTATATCGATTATGAACTCTGGCAGGGCCCGGCACCGCGTCTGCCGTTCACTTCAAATCGTCTGCACTACAACTGGCATTGGGTATGGAATTACGGCAACGGCGAACTGGGGAATAATGGAATTCATTCGATTGATCTTTCGCGGTGGGGGCTGCAGGTCGATTATCCGGAGCGTGCCGTATCGTCAGGTGGTCGTTATTTTTACGATGATGATCAGCAGACGGCAGATACCCATGTTGTTTCATTTGAATTCGGCGGCGGCAGGCAGATCGTCTGGGAATGTCTGAGCTGTAATCGATACGGTGCAGACGGCACGGGCTTCGGGGCTACATTTCACGGAGACAAAGGATCGCTGTTTCTGAACAGCTGGGGTTACAAAATTTTTGACGAGAAGATGAAAGAGGTCACGTCCGTCGATGGCGTTGATGGGCTGAGAGCGCATATCGCAAATTTCATCAATGCCGTTCGCAATGAGGACCCGCAACTGCTGCATTCCGATATTGAGGAAGGCCACAAGTCGACGCTGCTGTGTCACCTTGGCAACATCGCACATCGGACCGGCGATTCGCTTCGCTGCAATCCCGAGAACGGGCATGTGCTTGACAATGAAGAAGCGATGAAACTGTGGCAGCGTGAATATGAACCGGGCTGGGAACCCAAAGTATAACGGTTTTCTGAATTCAGGGGCGTGCGGCCGTCGTGCAAAGGTCACAGCTGACTGATGTGATTCCAACGGTCTCTGATCCATAGCTGCAGCGGCAGCAGGATAAACAGCCACGTCCAGAACAGATTGACGAATGTGCTCAGCAGAAGTGTCATTTCGATATGCTGACTGCGGGCGATGGTGGTCGTGACAGCGGTGAGCCCCAGGATTGGGGCGGCAAGGCAGAAAAACGCAGGCGCCGTGATCAGGAATGTCAACGGCAAAGCGGCCCAGCGAGTGTAAAGTGACAGAATGACGGCCACATGGCTGCTGAAGCTCAACATAATCAGATAGCTGATGACCATCGTCATGGAACAGCGCTGCGCAATCCCTTCGAAGCCGCAAAATACGGTGACGCACAGCCAGAATACGACGGGAATGAGTGCGATCATGCATCCCCCTGATTTTTCGAGGAGAACGCGGGTGCCACTCATCGGTATCGCTGCCAGTGTGGACTGCGTCGCCTGACGAAGCTCGTAAAACAGACACCCGGATGCATACGTCAGAACTTCGAGTGCCAGAAGAGCCGCAAATGTCGCAAATGCGATCCAGGCATAGTCGCCCCGCAAGACAAAAAAGCTGTCGCTGCCGCTACTCCGCTGCCAGAAAATAAAGCCGGCAAACAGGATGCCGCCGCTGATCAGTTTTGCGAGAAAGAAGCTGCGTCCCCCGGTAAAGAACAGGAACTCTTTCCACATGATCGCCATGGGCCAGGC
>JAGQQS010000035.1 GCA_020426105.1 Planctomycetaceae bacterium | reverse complement strand
TGGATCGGGTGACAGTGGATCGGGTGGTGAGTCAGGCGAGGACTGGGAGAACTATTCAGATGTTGCCTTCTCTGCGGCTGTGGAAACAAGCAAACTCTATGGCAAACAGATTATTGAAAATGCGAAGACGGCCGCCCTGCAGAAAGTGATCGTAAATGATCCCCTGCTGGAGGCATTCGGAATGTCAATCAAAGACTTCGATATTGAAGATATTCCGGCACGGGATGCAGCGTTCCGCGGGGCTGGCATAATCGTAGATGCTTTGGTTGGTGTGGATGGTCTAATTGAAGGTGATGCAAAGGTTCGAGAATTGGCGGATGCCGGCGATTTTAAAGGTGCATGGAACAAAACATGGAGCACTCCAGCGAAATACATCGCCGATACCATCTTTGCCTCAAAGGCGGTTGATCTGGTACTTGACCGGCTCCCGGGTTCGGCGCAGCTCGCGATCAAAGTCGGCGTGCCGGAAGCAATCGAACACGCGGCCACGGCAACGGCCGATGCGCTGTACGAACCGATTGCCTTGAGTGTCAACGAAAAGCTTTGGGAACTTTATGACGAAGGCCTCGTTCCCCGTCCACGCATTCCACGGAAGTAAGTCTGACGCCACCTGCAGACCGACGCGTCAGGCGAATCAGACTCCTGAGATGTCGATCGGTCAGTTCCGCACTGGTGATTGCAATCCCTGTGAACTCTCCGGTAATCCCGGAGAGTTTTGCGTTTTGGCAGACATCTATTCGGGAGTGTCAATCCAGGGAGCTGTCCGTGTCGCCATTCACAGCAGATTTGTCGTAAGGCGTTGAACATCAATAATGACGTGGAAAGATTTAAAAATCATGTCTCACACGGAATGTCGCCATTGATCTGTCTTATGAAGAGGACGAAACAATCATCCTCAGACAACGTTTAGAGTGGTTTACCTCAACTCCGTTCTGTGAAAGGAACAAAGACATGTCCAGTTTCGCAAATTCAGTGGTTCGTTTTCATGGTGATGATGCAGGCAACGAAGCTGTCAGCACCGTCGCCATTCTGGCAGTGGCAGCCACCGTCCTGATTGGTCTCCTGGGGATCTGGGGCACGGTCAAGCAGAAGACGTCCAGTCTTGTCGACAGTGTACTCGCAGGAGGTACTGCTGCTGCAGGCGGTACGACTCCGACCACCGGCAATTAGGCGGCACCATAGCTCGTGCGCGAGTCATGTTCTCATACCCCGGGATTCAGGATCCCGGGGTATTTCTCTGTGGAGTGTTTTATGAACCGTATGTCCATCCTCTACGAACTCCCACGACTTCACACGTCTCGTGCTCAGGGCCTGGCGGCCGGCATCTGCGTGCTGAGCTGGCTCCTGTGTCTGGTCTGCAGGGTTCCCGTCTTTCCGTTTGGTGTTCTGATCCCTTTGCTGACAGTCGCTTCAGTCACGGATCTGACGAGCCGCCGCATACCGAACTGGCTGACGTACTCGGCTGCAGGATTCGCGATTTCGGCGGCCGCAGTTGTTTCAGTTCAGGCGTCGATTGGTCATGTCGTCCTTCCCGGCGTGATCGGTTTTCGTGAATCCGTTTCCGGATTCGCGGCTGTTTTCGGCGTGATGCTCGTCGCTTATCACATCCTCGGAATCGGCGCCGGAGACGTGAAGCTCGCTGGTGCGATTGGCGCCTGTATCGGCGTTCAAGCCGGTCTCCAGGCTCTGGTCTGGACGCATCTCGTCGCCGGAGCAGTGATCGGGGTGCATGTCGGCTGGAAAGTGGGTCCCCGATGGTTCTTCCGGCAACTATTGTTTCGGCTGTTCCCGGGATTGGTCCTGATGCCCACCGCAGATCATTCAAAGACTTTTCGCTATCCCGTGCCCATGGCCGCGTTTTTCGCCGGAGGCACCGTCATGGCACTACTCGAGGTACCGTTGTTATGAAACCCTGCTGCACCATCCACAACCAGAAAAAAGAGCAAGATGCCCGTCGGGGGTTCGCCGTCATGGAGGTCGTCCTTGCGGCCGTCGTTGTGATCACGTTCACAATGGGTCTCTATTTCCTGAGCGAAAAAAGCTTTTCGCGACTCTACCACTTTGTGTCCACGATGATCGGTTCCCCGTATCTGTGAAAGCTGCAGCCATGTCTCTCGCATTGATCCAAAGCCTGCTGTGGAATCCACTCTCCTTTCTGTGGATTGGATGCGTGATCGTTCTGCTTGTTCATGGAAAGCGAATGTCCCGCCCTTCGTTCAAATTGAGGAAGCTGCTGAAGTCGGAAAACGGAGCAGCATATTCCATGAGTCTGGCGTTGCTGACACCACTTTACACGCTGATGGTATGTCTTCTGATCGAATTGACATTGATGCTCAATGTACAGATCGGAGTTGACTATGCAGCTTACAGTGCAGCACGTGCCGCGATCGTCTGGCTGCCCGCTGAGGTAACCCCGTTTAATACACGGCAACAGCTGGTTCACATGGTTCATCTGGCGGCAGCTCAGGCTCTGACGCCATATGCCAGTTCTCTGGATAAACACCATCGATCCAATGGAAATCCGGATCCGGCTGGCGATGAAGGCTATCTGACGGCTTATAACGCGCTGGTGACAACCGGCACGCATCAGCAGGCCAGTTACGTTCAGAGCAAACGACAATATGCAATGGCCGCGACACGTGTGAAATTCGACCCGCCGCTCGAAGCGCTCCTGGGGCCTGTATCGTCTCCTGCACCGGAAGTAAAAGTCACGGTCAATTACGAAATGCCGTTCAACACGCCGGGTGTGGGCATGATTCTTGGACGCAAATCATCGAGCGGGATCGGCTATGTTCGAGATCTGACATCGACCGTCACACTGCAGCTGGAGCGCCCAAAGACGAAGAATGGGAGCTTAGGGTTCGAATACGATAGTCGGCCTGCTGGTGGTGAAGACCCTGAAACTTCGGATCGCCCGGTGCCCACCGGAGTCGGTGTCGTTGCCGGAGGATACGAAGGTAGTTCGGGCGGACTCTTCGGCAATGAGTGGGATGCTGCACGGCGTCTCGCGGCCTCACTAAAGGGAGGGGTCGAACGATTGTCGGATCGACCAGACATGTCCGGTATTGGTCATCTGGTACTCAGCGCTCATGGCGTTATCTGGGGAGAAAATGGTCCCAGGATTTGGTTTCCGAGTACCGACGGGTCAAACATACATTTCAACCCAACAGAACTGGCGGCATTCCTACGTGACCTTCACTTTCGAGGCTCAAAAATAACACTGGTTATCTGCAATTCACGGAGGACCGGTCCGCAAGGAGAACCTTCTTTTGCGGAACAATTGAAACAACAGATGGATACAACGGTCATCGGCTATGCTCACTATGTCAGTATTGCGTCGGTTTCGGGAGAAGTCGTGAAGTATGTCGGCGGCGCGCCCTGGCCGAAGACTTTACGGGAATGGCGTTATGTGGTTTGGCGAATCCTGTTCCTGCAGCCAACCACTGAAGCTGCAGAACCAACGGATACTGACAAAGTCCACTGAAATGGGTTCCGGGTTTGGCTGGAGTAACTGGCTGATCGGACAGGGTGAATTCCAGATTAAAAGTGGCCCTCTTCTGCTGAAAGTGAAACCAAAATGTTTTTATTCAATGACTCGCAAAGGCTTCCGCAACTGCACACTGACGAACGCGGCATGATGACCTTTGCCAACTGCGTCTGCGTGCTGCTGAGTGCCTTGCTGTTTACGGCTACGATCAACAACAGCCATATCGCAAATCGCAAAATCGAACGACAAAATGCGGCTGACGCGGTCGCTCAGTCTGCGGGTGTCTGGATGGCACGCGGGATGAATTCCATCACCGCAACCAATCATTTAATGGGCGAAATGCTGTCGATGGTGATTCTGCATGAAGCGGTGGGTGGTAAGAAGCAGGAGAACAGCACGAGTGCTGACGAAGGGACAAACAAGTCCAAAAAGGCAGAGGATCCGCAGAAACTGAAGCGGCAGGACAATCTCCTGAAACTCGCTTATCAAATAGCAGACGGAATCGCGAAAAGCGGAATCATCAAGGCTCCAGACAAGGACGTTTATGAAATGGTCTACCAGCGGAGTGGTGGCCAGTCGCAGATTATGGCCGAAGCGACACTCCTGGATTCGAAGATGAATCTCAAGGTCTGGCTGACGCGCGCGTATCAAGGGCTGGCCGCGGCTGCCGTTTTGAAAGCGATTCCGTATACCCGTGCTGCAGGTGAAGCTCTGGAACAAGCCATGCTGCTGCTCGAGATGAAGGTGGCTCAGGAATATCGAACACTCAAGGCTTTGCACGGGATTGTCGATCAGCTACTCCCTGTCAAAAAGCTGCTCCGGGACCAGATGCTGCCCTTTGCGAAGAAATACACAACGGACGTTACGAGGCTGACACCGGAAATCGCTCGAGCGACAGCGATCGAAATCGGGGAAATGAATGGCGTCACGGCTGATCTGTTTCCGACACCAGGCATGTTGCGCCTTCCCATAAAAATCGATCCACTGGCAATTTCACATTCTCTTCCGACACCTGATACCAAAGTCCCGGAGCCAGATCCGGATGGTTGTGGCTGTCCGTCGGAAACGACCGCCGTGACCTGGGATCAGGTGAGCAAGATGACGCAACTCGCCAGAGCGACCTTTCCCTGGGTGAACTATCACCGGAAGCCTGTATTGGACGGCCTCGCTGCTACATGCCAGCTTGCCGAAGCAAAAGACTTCTACTTTCACTGGTCGAATGGCTACAGCAAAATGATTATTCAGGAGCAGCAGCAACCTGAAGGCAATGATCCCAATAGTCATCTCGGCCTGTATGTTCTGGAGGGCTATGAGGGACCGGATAAGGGATACGAACGGTGGAATATCGCTGAGTACTCGACGCTCGCAGATGACTATTTCACCATAATCGGACTCGCCCATCAAAAACCACCGTTCGTCATCGGCAGGCCGATCTTCAATCAGGAACACTCCGACGGCATGCTGGCTTACTCGATGGCGCTGCTCTACAACGGAAATGAGCAGGAACGTCCGGAACATCGAATTGATCCAACCTGCAAGCGACTGGTCCCGATCCGACAGGCCAACGTGGGCATGGACACATTGAACTGGTATCCGGGCAGTCGACAGAAAGAGTCGGGTTGCGAGTTGCGTCCGGCTGGATCGCAAAATGGCGAGAATCGTCCGTTCGAACTTCTGGGGATTGGACTACCCGCGGATTACCCACGCATTCAGATCAATTGGCAATCAAAACTTGTGCCTGCAACCGGCCATCGGTTGAGTCAACTCAAACAAGCCGCTCTGCGGGGGGAGATGGAGTCCGTATCTGAGAGGCTGCTTGATGTGGTCCCCCGATCATTGACGACTCATTGACGATTGATGATGAAGCAGGAATGAAAGAAGTGTTCCGTATCTGTCGTTTAACGAGGACCAGCAGGCGACAGCGTCGAAAACTCGGCCTTCAACATCGAACGTTTGCCACGGTGATTTGTGCTCAGGATCGATTCACAGCGATCAGACAAAGAGAGTACCATGCGAAAACTCAGAATAAGTCGACCACTTCGATTCAAAAACAGCAATCGCCATGGAACGGCATCACTCGAGCTGACGCTGTTTATGCCGACCTATGCGGCAATTTTAATGGTCTTGTTCACCATCTTCAGCTTTGCCCGAACTCGTGGCGAAGTGGCCGTGGAAACGCGGCACGAAGCATGGATGAATCGTGCACAGTCAGGGAAACAGACGGAACCGCTGGAAGTATCGGGCGTCAGTGCGGAAGTCGTCGGTCGCATCCTCAATCACGAACAGGACCCGACGCTGGGACTCGTCACAGCGACTCGTCAAAAGAACGCGACAATTTACCTGAATACATTGAACCTGTTTGCCGACATTCAGCTCGAACATGCCGTCATGACGGATACCTGGGACTATGAGACGATTCCCTTTGAAGAGCAGAACAATCATCCTCGACTGAGTCTTGCTGAACGCACATTGGCATTTGGTTCGATTGATCGCGGCGTCTTTGGCGGTCTGGCTTCGGCAACCTCCGGATTTGACAGGCGGGCTGGATCGCTTCAGCAGTCGCTGGATCAAAGTCGTAATCAGGGGATGAGTCGCATCAATCAGGCAAAGGCCAAAGTAACCCGAGCGATCTCGACAATGGAAAGGCAGCTGAAGAATCTGAATGCGGAGCTGGAACAACAGATGAACATCATTCCCCCCGACGAGGCGGCCATCGCGGACTTGAAAAAGAAAGTGAACGCCGTCCTGAAGGAACTCGCGAAATTAAACGAGCAGTTATCGAACCTCGACGCTGCTGTCACTCATCTGGCAAAGTCGCCAGGCGATTCGACGGATGCCGGTGAATAGGCGACTTCGTCCGGCATCAGCGGACGAAGCTTATGTGCCTCTCGTCCCCCCAACGTCGTTGAGGCTTTATTGCATGGTTTCCAGAGTGTCACCAAAGTCTCTGTTCCCTTTCAATTGGGGACAAGGTGATCGACAGGCCGGAAGAGGGGGTTATTCGCGGCTTTTTGGTGGTTTGTGGGAATCCTTCACGGCGCTGCCCTCCCCGCTGCAAAAAGCCTTCGCAGCTTAGCCGGGTTTTGAAGGCGGTTCAGAGTCGTCGTCTGAATCACCCTTGAGTCCTTTCAGATCATTGTCCAGGAGTTGCAGAAGGACTGGTGCAATTTGCGTGGTTTTGTAGCGGCTTACGGACCTCGTGGTACGGCCCAGCTCCGCTGCTATTTCCTCAACAGTATTCCCCGCAAGAGTCAATTCCAGCGTTCGCCGCGGCATTTCTTCCAGTCGCTGGCTGGCAGCTTCGATCAGCTCAATGAACTCTGTCGCATCCTCCGGTTTCGGCTCAGGAATCGCTCCGAACACTTCATCTCCGGATTCTGTTCGGGAAACAGCGCGACGCTGTGCATCGTGAAATTTCACCTTGTTCCTGACCTTATTGAGCGCGACGACGGACAGAAGTTTCCAAACTTCATCTTTGGATACAGGCTTGATGTACCCTTCCCTCGCACCGATAAACCATGATCGAAAAATCGATTGAACCAGATCCTCGGGATCCACACGTGCAGAGAATCGTGATGCCAGGTTCCGTTGCACCAGCGACATCAGTTTTTCCATGTACCTGGCATAGAACTGTGCCGCTGCGTCTTCCGAAACTTCTCGCCCTCCAGCGGAATTGAGAAGAGCCAGCAAGGTGACGTCCCCGACCGATTTTGGATTGTCTGTCATAAATCCCGAAACTCCTGCTGCGGAACAGTAATTTGCATCAGAACAGTCTGAACGTCGGCAACGTCAACGACGCATCAAATTAACCACCCCGACGGGCCACGCTGTGAAACATTTATAAACGGCAGAAACCGGCAAAAAAACCATCCGGCCTGTCGGCCACCTTCTCTCCTCGCCTGGGGAGAAGGCACATTGGCGGAGCATCCGAAAACGCAAGGAAAAATGCTTTACAGTGTTGCCCGGCAGGGTACACGGCGAATTTCCCGGGGACCACTGTGCAACAACCATTTGCGAAAGAAAATCCAGCCTTTCATGGGCTACCGCCGGTAGCCTGCCAGGTCTCGCACGATTCCAATCGATTCCGCCACTGGAAATTTCACACAAATCTTGTCCGACAGATCTCCGGCACGGGGATCTGCAGGTAAGAGGAGACTCACCATGAATATATTAACGCGAGCCAGAACTCACACTTTCAAAGTAATCGCGCCTGTTGTCGCTCTGACCTGCGGCCTGTTCATCGCAAAATTTTCTGACGCAGATCACCGTGGCAGCCGACTGTCGGAAACACAGCCTCTGCCTTCATCGACGCTGCTGACACAATCGCTGGAATCCGGGAACGGCCTCGAACTCGTTGATGGTCACTGGCAATTCCCGGGAATGCGGTGGACGTTTCAGCAGTCCGCTCCGAAAGTCAACAAGGAACTGTTCGATCCGGCGGTTCCTGATTCCTGCATCGATAACCCCTGCGAACTCGACAACCATCTGCTTGGCTTGATCAAATCTCTGATGGTTGTCAACAAAAATCACGGGAATATCAAATGGTATCGCGTCAAATCTGCTGAACTGACGGGAACCGCAGTGACCGTGCTGACTGGGGAGATAGAGATACCGGTCTCAATTCGTTTCCGCTGGCCGGCCTATGGCAAACTATGGACAGAAGTCACGGCTCAGCGGATTCCTGAGCAGAATGCTGCAGCGCCGTCACTGCTGCAGCTGCCGGGGGATTGTGAGATTATTGCGACCCGTGTCGCGGCAGACGGGTCCGCCCAGTGCCACCTGATTTCATCGACTCTTCAGGGCAGCAGTCTTCGCACTCACTTTGCGGCAGAAGGATGGAATCTGGATGAACCTCCCGCAGAGACCGGCATCGCTGGACTGTTCTGGATCTCATCGGCGATGGGACGATTTGAAGTGAGCATCAAAGACGTCGTCGGTGGCACCGGCTGTACCGCAATTGTCCGACCGATCTAATGAAGGTAATTCTCCAGTCTCTCCCACACGGGATTCTGGCGATTGACCCACCAACCTGAATTAAACCTGATGAAGGAGAATTTCCATGAAGAACTGGTCTCGTCTTATTCTGCCATTGGGGCTTGGTATCCTCGCAACCGTCATCAATGCCGGAGCGATGACCAATCGCCTGGCCCCGACTGTGTTGGTCAAAGTCAATCGTCAACTGAAACCGGGTGAAAGATTCACGGTCGCCGACCTGATCCCGGCAGCGGTTGGCTATCCATCGAGCCATCTCAACCAGCATTTCTGGACATGGTCCGAACGGGACGCGCTGCTTCAGGAAGTTGGCAGTCCCGTTCAGCTGGAAACAGGAGACCTTGTGCCAAAGAGTCCGTTCCGCAATCACGGACGCAACATATTTTCAATCCCTGAGAACTCCGTCGTCGTCGGCTTTCGATTTCATGAGTCCGCGATGAAGTCTGAGGAACGACATCTGTTGTTACCCGGCAGAAATGTAAAACTCACATTTCGGGGCGAAGGCACAGTGAAATCCGCAAAGATCGCGTTTCTGGAACCAAGCAGGGAAAAAGGATCCAAAGACATCGTCGGACAATACTTCCAGATGGGTGTCTTACTGAGTCGTGGTGACCAGTACGATGTTGATCTGCTGGGAACAGGCGAAATCAACCAGATCGTTGGTCTGTCTGATGGGTATTTGAGTCAATGACGGTCTTCTGACAGAAACCTGACTTCCAGGTTTTCGTCTAACGATGTGTTTTGTCCCCGGAGTCATGCCATGCAGATTCGATATCACAATATTCATGAGACACGCAGTTTTGTGGCCACGGTGCTGGGCGATCAGATTTGTCTCGGCCGATCAACAACCTGCGATGTGGTTCTGAAGAGTCCATTTGTGTGTCCGGAAGCAGCAATCCTGAAACACGATTCAGGTTCCTGGACGCTTCAGGTCCTGAATGAGAACGGGTGTATTCTTGGCGGCATGGAAATCAGTTCCGGCAAGACCGTAACGCTGAACGCAAACAGCACCTTTCGACTGTTTCCCTACGAATTTTCGCTCGATCCGGAAGACTCAACAGAACTCACGGAAGATGACATCTGGAATGACCTCGAAAATCGGTCACTCGATATAGTGCGTAGCATTCATGTCGCTCTGCTGGAGCAAATGAATCTGGCCGAGGTTCCGGCGGAACAGGTTAATGAAGAATATCTGCTGCGAGTCGAACGCAACCTGGAAGTGATTGCAAAAGATAACGGCATCATCGAGTCAGAAAACCGAGATTTGGTGCTGCACCTGGCGGGCCACTGCGTTCGGGGAGAATTAATTGACGGAACGCTCCGTCACATTGATCCCGAGAAATCGTCGGCTTTCAGCGCGGATTCTGCCTGGAGCCGTCTGTATTCAAAGAACCCGACTCTGGAACGCGAACTGGAGCGGCTACAGAACAATGTTGCCGTCACACTAAGTCTTGTTGATGAGGAGCAGTTGACCCTCAGAATGAAGCAGATCGACACAGGGTTTCGTTCGGCCTGGAAGCAAGTTGCTGCCAGGGTACTGGACGAGACGCTGCTCTACCTTGCACTCCGACAGCTCAAGAAGCAAATTAAAGATATTGTCTTTGGCTATGGTCCACTGGAAGATCTGCTCCGGCTGCCGACGATTACAGAAGTAATGGTCGTCGGCAGTGACCGCATCTTCGTCGAGCGAGAGGGTGTCATTGAGAATTCCGGCCGTCGTTTTGTGTCTGACAGCGTCACGATGGCTGTGATTGAACGCATCGTTTCAAAAGTTGGCCGCCGAATTGACAAGTCACAGCCAGTCGCAGATGCCCGCTTATCGGACGGCAGCCGCGTCAATGCCGTCATGTCACCGATCGCGCTGGACGGTCCACTGCTGACCGTTCGGAAGTTTCCAACCAGTCGGATCACCGTTAAAGAGTTGGTTGAAAAACGTCGATCACTCACGGCCGAAGCTGCGGCGTTTCTGGGGGCGTGTGTGGTCGGCAGAAAGAATATTCTGATTTCAGGAGGGACCGGAACCGGCAAGACGACGATGCTGAATTGCCTTGCTGATTTCATCCCCGACAAAGAACGCATCGTCACGATTGAAGACACGGCTGAACTGCGGCTCGACAAACGGCATGTCGCTCGCATGGAAACGAAGCCCGCGAACGTTGAAGGGAATGGTCAATACGAGATTGCAGATCTTGTCCGAAATGCTCTGCGAATGAGACCAGACCGCGTCGTGGTAGGTGAATGTCGCGGTAAAGAAGCTTTATGGATGTTGCAGGCTATGAATACCGGACATGATGGCTCAATGACGACGATCCATGCGAATTCAGCGCGCGACGTCATCCTTCGCCTGGAGGTCATGGTGCAGACTGCTGCCGATTTGCCGGTTGATTCGATTCATCGACAGATTTCGTCTGCGGTGGATGTGATTGTCCAACTGGAGCGTCTTCGCGACGGAAGTCGTGTTGTTTCCGAAATCGCTGAAATACTTCCGTCGCGAGAGAAAGACTCGACGGTGCGAATCAAAAGGATTTTTGTGCGGGATCACGGTGGCGAACTGATGCCGACCGGACAGCTTCCGTCTTTCATGCCGCAACTCATTCAAAACGACTTGCTGAAAATGGAAACGTTTTATCTGTAAACAGCAAAAACACGGCCCGATGGGCACGCGGCTCAACGCGATACCGTGCATTTGATCGGAGACTTAACAATGACATTGCAGCAGCTTCTCATAATCCTGATCACTTCGGTGCTCGTGTTCCTTGCCGCGTTTCTGGGATGTCTCCAGTTGATGCAGTTCTGGGATGAACTCCTGGAACGTCGATTTCGTGGACCAGTGGGGCGATATCTGCAGCTCAGGATGAGCGATCCTCTGCTGCGAGAGTCACTTCGCTGGTGGTCGCTGCTGTTGATGGCTGGAACCCTTGCCCTGGGTTTCGTGGCCCGCGCGTATCCGCTGGCCGTTACGTTTGCATTCCTATGTTCGGCCGCACCACCCTATGTTCTGGCCTACCTGATCAGGCAGCGTGAGCAGCTGCTGGAATCGCAGCTGATCGCGTCATCTACCGGACTGGCGAATGCATTGAAGGCAGGCTTGTCGATCCCGCAGGGGTTGAAGACGGTTGCCGCCGAGACACCAGCCCCGCTTCGGACTGAATTGCAGCAAATTGTCTATCAGTTTGAACACGGTCGGCCTCTGGCTGAGGCGTTGTCCGACACTCGTCAACGACTGCAACTGGAACCCTTTACGCTGTTTTGCCTCGCGCTCGAAGTGGCTGTCGAACGAGGTGGTCGCGTCAATCAGGCAATGGAACGCCTGAGTACGAGTCTGCAGGAATGGTTTCGGCTGCGTAGAAAACTGGATTCGGACACATCGTCCGGCCGGTACGCGGTTCTGATCATGGGACTTTGCCCAGCGGCCTTTATTCTGCTGTTTCTGGCGGTCGGTATGGATTCAGTGTTGCTGTTGTTCACAAAAACCACAGGACAAGTTGTCCTGGCCGTAATCATTTTGCTGATCTGCTTTGGAGTGAAATGGGCTTCCAGAATCATGGACGTCCAATTGTCCTAGAACTCGTCGATTCAACGTTCGGAATTACACAATGCAACTCGTTCACGAACATATTGACGTCTGGCAGTGGCGTCTCGCCATGACGGGCTCCAGCCTGCTTGGCATCGCAGTGTTCCTTCTGATCAGTCGCGTACTGCTGATCGTGGATCGCCATATTCGCACGTTTGCCGAAGAGTGGGAGTTTGAACAAAGTCGCAGAGTGAAGCTCCGCCATGGGAGCCGTGTCTACCGACTCACCGAACCACTGATTGACGAACTTTGCGAAACACGCCTCATGAAACTTTTTGGGATTGATCGCATTTCTCTCGCGATTTCCCGAGGAGGCGATCCTCTGCCATGGAAGGCCAAAGAGTTTATTTCTGTTTCCATGATGGAATCATTGCTCTTGTTTCTGGCGATCATGCTGTTCGGAAGTGGCTTCACTTCTGTGCTGATTTGCCTGGCCGCAGGGCTGTTATTCTCCGCGGTTTTTCTGCGTGCATCGCTCAAATCCGTGTGTCGCAAAGCTGACCGGCGAATTGAACTGATTCAAAGGAGATTACCGTTCGGAATCGATCTTATCTCGCTCATGATGCGGGCCGGAGCTGGATTTCGAGATGCATTGGCTACCGTAGTCAGTGAAAGCGGCCGACATCCGTTCGCGGATGAGTTCTATCGGGTTCTGAGTGATGTGAGCCATGGAAAAACGCTGCATGAAGCGCTCAGCGATCTTGACCAGCGTCTTCGTTCCGACGATGTCCGGGAAATGGTATTTGCGATTAAGAAGTCGGAAGAACTGGGAACGCCGCTTGCTGAGATCTTTTCAAATCTGGCGGATCAGATGCGACTGCGGAAGTCACAGTGGGCTGAGGCTGCAGCAGGAAAGGCGCAGATCAAGATCCATGGACCCCAGCTGATCATCATGGTCGCCTGCATGCTTACAATTCTTGCGCCGTTCATATTTGAAGGTATCAGCACCTACCTCTGAAATATTCTTCAGTTTTAACTGTACGGGGCACTGCCAGATGAATTACTGCATCAAAATTGAGTCTGCTTCGGGGCCTTGCTCTTCTGTGCCTTTTATCGAAGACGTCTATCGGCTTGGCCGCGACCGGAAGTGTGAAATCCGGGTTCCAACGAAGGCCGCACACGCTCTGACAATTTTTCGGCGGGCGGCGTCTGTATTCGTTTTGAATCGCACAAAGCTGCCCGTCCAGCTTGGCAAGGTGGCTCTCGCCGGGGGCGCAACTGCTGAATGGCGGCTGAACGCCGGCATCGTCATTGATGGCATTTGTCTAAAGCTGCAATCCGCTTCCGGACAATTATCAGATTTAAATGCGGAAAGAGCAGTCCGCGCGGCGGCTTCAAACAGCCTGGCAAAGCCACCCGCACGTGAACAATCGGCCGTTTCATCCTCCGCCGCAGGACCGACAAAATCTCAGGGATCACAAATCTTTGTCATTGCAGCGTGCCTGATCATGATTGGTCTGATGTTGTACCTTGGCAGCGGAATCGAATCCAGCAACGATAAGCAATATGAGCAGCTGGCCAAATTGTCAGAGGCTCTCGCAGAGATATCGCTGCAGGAAGAGCCCGATGGTGTGCCCCATGATCGGGTTGAGAGACTCCTTGCCATGCTGGCCCAGTATCGAGTGTCCGCCGTTGTTGAAGAAAAAATGTATGCGAATGTCGCGAAGACCGAAGCAAGAAATCTTTGTCAGAGTATTGCAAAGGCATCGGACCTTCCCGATAAAGAGCGTAAGATTGTGCAGCAGATCAGCGCGGTGCTGGGGCAGATTCGGTAGATCGTGTTAAATCGAACAACTTTACGATTATGAGTCATCGAATGCTGTCAGAAACCGGTAATAACGAAGATGAGTTGCTGGAAGCGTTTGAGGTCGCTTGGGATGCTGGCGACATTCCGGATATCTTTCGATTTGCCGAGCGCTGTCCGCGCCAGAGCTTTAGCACGACCGTTGCCGAGCTGATCCAGATTGACCTGGAACGGCGTTGGAAGGCTGACAGCGTGGAGCTTCGCCGTGGACTCCTGAAGTATCTGGAGGTACTGCCACCAGCGTTCACGAAAGATGAACTCCTGGAACTCATCTGTGGGGAATATCGGATTCGCAATCAATGGGGCGATTGTATTTCCAGAAAGCAAGTCTGGGAGAACTACTCGCACGTATGCGCCAGTCTGATCGACCGAATTGCTCGTGTTTCCGAAACAATGGTGTGGCCCGTAGTGAGCATTGTTATCAATGGTCAGACAATACTTGAAACCCGTTTGGATCGCGACATTGAAGCGGGGAGACAACAGAGTAAGGAGCAGAAACCATGGACGGTTTCTTCGACTCAATTTCTGCATCGAATCAACCTGAACGAAGCCTGCGATCCGACACTCAGCCGAAAACAGCTGATGATTTCCCTTCATTCGCCACATGCCGTCCTGTTGCAGAACACAAGTTCAAACCGGGCAATTGCGATTCAGGGGCTGGGAGCAATTGGCTCCGGCGAGGAACTTGTCTGCAATTTGCCCGTCGTCGTACATCTCGGTGAGTCCAGGTACCTTCGCGTGAACGAATAACATTTACGAGACACAGCACGTGTGAACATCACAGGAGCAGACGCGGCCGGTCCTGTTGAACAACTTCAGCAGCGGCTCATGTCGTGCTCTTTGTGAATTGAGTTTCCCGTCCTCCCTCCCCAACGCTGTGAAGTATTCATAAGCGACATAAACAGCCACTTCAAGCCGTCCGGAATGGCAGGAGTCGACCACAGATCTGGTTGGGATTCCGTTACTTCGACGGCTCGAGCCGGTGATCGAATGCCAGTGAATAGGAGTGTAGCTTTGGCGATTTAGTCGCATCTGATGTGGAGAAACGGAATCGCAGCCGAATCGGTACGCCGATCCCCAAATCGGTACCTGAGTCAACTGCTTCCCTCAGTGTATGCTCGTTGGCCGCGACGACATCGACAAAAATTTTCGTCCCGACAGGCATCTCAGCAACAAACTCCAGACGCCGAAATTCGCAGTCGGGCGGCAACGTCAGCAACTCTGTCGTAAACTCACCTGATGGCAAGTAACCGTCACCCTGCTTCGCCATCACCAGGTTGTCCGTCAGGTTGACGACATTTTTCTTCCGCCCGCGTTCAATGAAATAGCTGTCCTCGTAAACCCATGGCCGCACGTTAAGTCGTTGATAGCTGCGGCGGCGCTGAAAGTGCTCCGTGTCTGGCCCGAAACCTCGCGTTTCAATCACATCCAGACCGCCGTAACCGGAAACAACGAGTTCCAGCTGGGGATCGTCATCCACATTACAGACGAAAGCATGCCCCCAATATCGCGACTCGCCCAGGTCGAGCTCATCGAGCACCTGGCCGGCTGCATTCAGGGCCGTCAGCCGGGCGTTCGCCTTAATTCCGGGGGCCGGTGAGTATTGGCCATGAGTCATGGCAAGAATTTCGAGTTCCCGATCCCCGTTAAGGTCGCACAGAATCGGGGTCAGGTACATGTGCTGGCTGTCATCCAGTTCCGGCCGCAGGTCACGCCGCCAGCGGATTCTTCCATTTGCGTCGAGGCAATAAACTTCGCCACCAAACGTCATGCCAACGATTTCGACCGAGCCATCGCCATCGAGATCAAATGCTGATGTCGATTGTTGCTGGCCCCGGAGTGCACGGCTCCAGCGAACGCTGCCGTCGGCTGCATTGAGCAGTTGCAGTTTGCCTGGAACTCTGGATGCGTACAGTAACTCTCGGTGACCGTCATTGTCGAAATCGACGCAGACCTCGGAACCGCAAAATTCGTGGTCGTAAATCGTATATTGATGCCGAAAGAGCTTGCTGTGAACCCGGCCAGACGACATGTCCCCCGTTTGTAGTTCTGAGGCCTGCGTGATTGCTGCAGAAATCAGCGCCAATAACAAGATGGACAGTCGTGTCATCGTGTTCTCCGTTCCATAACTGTGCTCGAGCATCCGCGCGACTGCCATACCGATGCCCGTCTCCCGCCGCCTGATCAGTTCCAGAATTCGAATTAGCGCATGATACAGGTTTCATTCTTTCATTCTATTACCCGCAGCACGCAGACCAATTCGTTTGGTGTCAGAGGCTGCTCTGGACACACTGTTCCGGGAACGTAACGAATTGCCTTACTGTCGCGATCAACTGCTCGGGACGGACTGGCTTTGGCAGAAAGGCACCGAGTTTCTGCCCCAGGAGTTGCAGGGCATTCGAGCGGTCGGACGTCAGAAAAATGATCGGTACGCGGGCCCAGGACGGCCCCATGCTGTGAAGCTGGCTGCAAACGGCGTAGCCATCCAGTCCTGGCATATTGATGTCGAGAATCGCCAGGTCGGGAGGCTCCTCGCGCAGACGCTCAACGGCCTCGAGACCATCGGAAACACAAATAACGTTCATGCCAATCGATTCGAGGGTTCTGCGGACCACCGCGCGAATCGTCGCACTATCGTCGGCGACGAGGACCTTTGGAGCTGCCATATTCTGATTTTCGCGGATCGTTGACGGATTTGTGTTCGAGCCAATGTGGGCATGAATAAGTCAGCAACGCTGCTGCAAAAAGCATAGGTCACAACCAGACCGCCCCCTAACTCGGTGACCCTGGTTTCTGCTCGTTCGAACTGCATGCCGCGCGACTTTGCCTCTGTTGTAGTGGTCGTGTCGATACCAACGAGCTTTTGCAAAAATTCCTTCAGGACGCTCATCGTTGCTGTCACAGACCACCTGCATCATGCAGGACGATCTCGACCTATGCATCGATTTGAGTCGCTGTCGCATATCGAGCGGCAGCAGCAAATGCCGGGAAACATCGGAGTGACAGGCCGACGGGATGAATGGTGATCGTCAGCGGGCAACTTCTGTACCGGCAGCTGCCAAAGCACGCTGGGTGTCGTCGCGGATGATTGTCAACATGGGAGAGCGGGACTCCTGCCAAGCCGTTGCACCGCGGAAACTCACGGCGCAGCAGGAGCGTCGCGCTCCCGGAACTGGACCCCTTGACGAATTCCCGAGATCCGCGACTGCACCAGTTACGCGCGCCAATTGTGGCAACGCTCGCAGACATCAATAGATGCATGGTATAGTCCCGAGTGGCACTATTCTGTATTCTGCATGAAATTCAGCCGTTCTGTCACTTTGGTCCAATCGTTGAGCACTTGATTGTGAAAAGATATTTGTACGTCGTGACGCTGTTGTTCCTGATGGGATCCGGTACCACGGCGATTGAAGCGGCGGATCCCGGTACCTCCGATTCATCTCCGCCAAAGCTGACGGCATTGCAGGCAGTTATTCTCGGATTTGTCGAAGGCGCTACAGAATACCTTCCCGTGAGTTCCACCGGACATCTGCTGATTGTGGAACATCTGCTGGGGATGGATGGCACGACAGAGCAGACGGAAGCGGCCCATTCTCTCGCGATCTGCATTCAGTGCGGCGCCATTCTGGCTGTTGTGGTTTTGTATTTCGGCCGCATCCGTCAGATCATCCGAGGTCTGATGGGGCAGGATGCAGACGGGTTGCGATTGCTCGTCAACATGTTAGTCGCTTTCATGCCGGCTGCGGTGATCGGGCTTTTATTCAGCAAATGGATCAAGCAACATCTTTTTGGGGTACTGCCGGTGGCGGTGGCCCTGTTTGTCGGCGGTATCATTATCCTCCTGCAGACTCTCCGCATGCGAACGACCGACGCGGACAAAGGGAAAGAGATGACCCACATGACATGGCGCGCTGCGCTATTCGTTGGAATTGTACAATGTCTCGCATTCTGGCCGGGATTCAGCCGTAGTCT
Source organism: Planctomycetaceae bacterium (assembly GCA_020426105.1). Lineage (GTDB taxonomy): Bacteria > Planctomycetota > Planctomycetia > Planctomycetales > Planctomycetaceae > SXXK01. The sequence goes on along the minus strand of JAGQQS010000035.1, from coordinate 1,228 downwards.
CGCCACGATTCTTGGCTGTCGCTTCGCGGGACTCCGCATGACGGCTGCGGTCGAATTCAGCTTTCTGCTCGGACTGATTACGCTGACAGCAGCCACGGCCTACGAAGGTCTGAAACACGGAGCAGAAATGATCACCAGTTATGGCACCGCGATGCCGTTGATCGCCCTCCTGACCGCCTTTTTCGCGGCCGTGGTGAGCGTGCAGTTCATGGTGAACGCACTGGGAAAATACGGACTCGCGCCATTCGGTTACTATCGCATTATTCTGGCTATGGTGTGCGTCGTCTGGCTCATTGATTAAACGCGGGCAATCTTCACACCTGGTGCACCATCAAGACTTGATTTTCGGGTAGAGTTTCCTCCGTTTAATGCGTGCGTTTTTAAAGGTGAAGTGGCGGTCGATTCCACGTTGTCCTGCCAGAGACCTGCCCAGTCGCCTGGTGATGATCTTTGCCGCTGCCTGATCCTCTGCTGGCCACGAGTTAAACGACTAATTGCCGGGTTTTAATGCCCGAATCCCTGCGCCAATCATCATGGAAAGAAATCCGCCCATGAGCATGCGAAGGCCTACGATGATCCCAAGGACAAATACGGAATCCCCGGGCCAGCCCGAAAGAATGATGATTCCAAGCAGCATGCCCAACAGGCAGTCCAGCAACGCGAAACCTCGATGACGCTGCATTTGCAACGACGTCGCAAACCGGAAGACGCCATCCATCAGAAATGTGACGCCCAGCACAAGTGCCAGCGTCAATATGCCGCTTAACGGCCACGCAAGCAATACAACGCCGACCGCCATAAAACTGGTGGCTCGCATAAATCGCCAAAAGCTGCCTTCAATGCTCCGTAGCTCCCACGAAAACATGAGGTCCGCAAGACCCGCCATCAGGAAAACGACGCCCATCAAAACTTCCGCAGCGAACGCAGCGATCGATGGAGTCAAAAGGCAGGCAACTCCCAGAAGTACCTGCAGTCCTCCTGCAATCATCAGTCCTGTCGACAAGAGCTTCTGAGGATTGATGTTCGACTGCAGGTGGCTGGTCACCGGTTGTATTGATTCAGGCCGATCCGATTCATTAAGCGCTTTGGGGATGCTCATCGTACAGTTCCTTTCTTAGCTGGAGTTTTCGACGCGATGCAGAGGTAATTGGCGGCTCCGCGAATTCCACGGCAATCATTGATTTCACTGATGTCATGGTCAGACCCATCAACTCGCCAGTGCTCCGTC
>JAGQQS010000529.1 GCA_020426105.1 Planctomycetaceae bacterium | reverse complement strand
GATTGAGAGTGCTAATTATGCCCGATTGCAATCTCGACATGAAAAAACAAAGGCAGTCTACACTACAAACGATGCCTGAAGAGCCTCCGTTATTGTGACGAATTTGAAAAAAACGGTGTAAACCGCTTAGAAAAAGGGCTTTATGCAATCTGGGGCGTAGACATTCGCCGAAGTCGCACGACTTTGGGAATTGAGCGGGCGGAGATGGCCGGGATGATTTAGCTTTCGGAATTATGAAGGCCGCAGGTCTGGAATGGGATCCGGTTGAGCAGCAGTTGGAGTTGTAACGAAATCTGATGGCAGATTGCCCCGTGTTCCTTTGAGCGTTTTGTTACATACGTCTGCAGGTCGGCCGTTTTGCCTGTTCCGAAAGGTTTGTTGGCATCCATCAATCTCTGAAAACGTCGCATATCAATGCGAGACGTTTTCAGGGAAGTGTCTTCCATCGCATCAACAGGAATGAATTTTTGATTTTTGCCAAAAATCGTTCCGACTGCGCTTGCTGCTGTGGGCAACGGCTTGCTCAGAAGTTTTCCATCCGAAGTGATCTCAGAATTCTACGCCGTCCCGCTTGAGCCATACTCAATCGGTCAAAAGGCAGATGTTCAATATCCTTCGGGAGGCGAACCGACTTTTTCAACACATTAAACGACGCAGATTTTCGAAAGGTCTGCGGAGTTACATGGCCTGCTTCGTAAGATTGACATGCACGCCATTGTTTGTCCGTTTTGAGGCAGTCTTCCATGCGGTTAACACGATCTACAAGCCAGACTGAAGGAAACAAGTGCGGTTACTGCAGGCGTCGATGCTGAGGTTTTTCTATCCGGCGGCATCGTATGCAGACGTCGTGCGGCAGCTGAGCGGATCGATGAGCTTCGTCTGGATGGGCTCCTGTCGAACCGTATACGAAGTTGTGCCGGTTGCTTCGGATATCTACCTGAGCCGAAGTGTGCCCTAGCAAATTGTACACGTTCGTCGTCCGTCCGTCGTTGGCGTTCACTTCGACATATCTTCGGCCAAGGGCATCGGAAACAAGTGGCACGGAAACCTCGTCCGGCAAGGCACATTGAGAAATGTCTCCTCTCATTCCAGTCCGCGCTGTTTCAACCACGTTCGTTAGAGTTCAGTGGCCATACGGCTCACTCTGCCAGGAATGCCAGGAAGCCCACTCTTCCCAGTTGGCTGCCCGGGCCTGATCGCCTGCAGGAATTGAATGGGGTCAAGTCCGCATGATTAGACAGTGGAGCAGCTTTCATAGACGTACAGCCCAAGAAAACCCGATTTGACTCGATTCCTGTGGTTGCGGGCTGCGCCGCACAATCAGCAGTCGAGATTAAGGAGTCTCTCCTGCAACAATTTGAAGGAACAGGTATCTTCAACACGATCCCGCCATTTCCATCATCGCCGGAAAGGTGCCGGAAACAGAGCAATCCGGATGTTTCCATTGGACTGCCTCAATCTCTGATAAACTTGCAAGGAATAGTGTGACAATGTGGGGATCAAAATGGGATCCCGATCCACCCTGAATGAACTCAATGGCACTTGCAATTGACAACGCAGGGCGATAAACGCGATCGTGGGTCAATGCGTCAAACACATCGACGACAGCCACAATGCGTGCCGCTTCGGGAATATCCAAACCTGAAAGACCGGTTGGATACCCTGTTCCGTCCCACCGTTCATGGTGGTAAAGTGCGATGCGATGTGCCATTTCGAGCATCGGTGAATCACTGTTACTCAGCAGGTCGCCTCCAATCACAGTGTGCGTTTCGATCACTTTTCGCTCAGCGGCGTTGAGCGGAGCTGCCTTTTGCAGAATTGCATCAGGAACTCCGATCTTGCCGACATCGTGCATCATGGCTGCCATTCGAATACATTCTGTATCTGTCGTATTCCAGCCCAGCGCCTGAGCGACAATGGCGCTCATCAGACCCACCCGCCAGATATGTTCCCCTGTTTCTTTATCGCGAAACATCGAGGCCGCGACGAGTCGATGGACGGTTTCCTCATGGGCTCTGCGGATGTCGCTGGTCTGCAGACTGACACGTTTTTCGAGACAATGAGTCTGGCGTTCACGTTGCAGCAGGAGACGCCGTTTCTCGGTGAGCGCTGCTGTGATTTGTTCGGCTTCGATCGCCTCAAATGGTTTTTTTAAAACAAGCCAGCGATCATTTCGTCCCAGTCGCTGCAATATTTCCTGCCAGGAGTAATCCGAATGGGCGGTGCAGATAACGACCTGGAGGCACGGATCGCCCTGCCACAGCTGCTCGATGGTTTGCAGACCATTCCAGCCCGGGGGCATGTGCATATCCACAAATGCCATATCGTACGGGCGCCCCTCGCGGACGGAAGCCGTCACCATTTCCAAAGCTTCCACACCCTGAAACGCATCGTCAATTTCGTCTGTCATGCAAGCCTTCACCACAGACTTTTGACCGAAAAAGGCATCAGCTGCAAGGTTCAGGTCGTCCGATCCGCATTCACTCATCAGTATCCTGCGAAAATCCTGATGGATGGTGTGGTTGTCATCGACGACAAGAATGCGCCGATTGGGGCTGAAATCACTGTCATACATTCTGAATCCTCCCGCGCGGCAAAATCAGCGTAAAAGTTGCTCCGCAATCCGGCCCATCGCTGCATACGCTGAGTGACCCCTTTAATTGTTGCGCTGCCAGAGCTGCGCTGTGCAATCCGAAGCCGTGGCCTCCCGCTCGTGTCGTGAATCCATGACAAAAGATGTTCGTCAGATTCTCTGCGGGAATTCCCTGTCCGTTATCCTGTACCGAAATTGACACACACTCGATTTCGGCGGTGACGGTCAGCACAACTTCTTTATATTCGCGACTGGTCGCAATCACAGCATGTTTTGCATTGCTGATCAGATTCACCAGAATTTGCAGGACTTTGTGTTTGTCTGTCACGATCGTCACGTCATCGACCGTCGTCCGAATGACATGGATGTTATGCCTTATCAGTCCGCTTTCTTTGATTTTAAGGGCATCATCCAGCAGATCGGAAATTCGCACTGGCTCGGTATGTCCCTGCAGGTGCGCGTACGTCTGCTGCATGCTGATCACCTGTTTAATATGGTCGATATGCCTTGTCAGGTTTTCCAATTCCCTGACCTGCTGCTCCTCGTGCCGGGAGAGTTGTTTCGATAACTCATGCAGCAGGCGCGGGAAATTCCTGCCTCGAATATCTTCTGTCAGAAACTTTGGTAGTTCTCCGCAGTGTTGGTCAATGACTGCGGAAGCTTTGGCGAGGATTGCGATTTCGCTCCTTTTTGACCTCTCGATCAGCAGGTTTGCCGAAACATTGACGCTGTTCAGGACGTTCCCGACGTTGTGCAGCACGCCGGTGGCCACTTCTGCCATGCCGGCGATCCGAGAGGATTCAATATAGCGCTCCTGCAGAGCTGCCTGAGCTTTTTCGGCGCGCGTGCGTTCTGCTATTTGATCAGCGAGCATTGAATTGGAAGCGGACAATTGTTCGGCCTTGGCTGCCAGTGACAAATAAACACTTTCGGTCCGTTCCTTTTCAGATTGGAGTTGATGAGTCCGTTCGGTGACCTGCACCTCGATCCGCCTGTTAGTGGATTCAAGAAGCGTTTGCCGTCGACAATTCTCGCGGAGCAGGCGTCCGTTCTGAAGACAGGAGTAAAACAGAAAACAATCTTCGAACAATACCCAGGCGGTGTGTTCGATCCACCGAAAGGGACTTTCGACCAGGACGCCAAACACCGATTGTGGCCACCAGACACCCCGCAGAAAGTGATCCACTGCGATGACCAGTGAGGCTGTGACCAGGACTCTGTAGTCCTGATAGAACGCCAAAAATGCCAGCGATCCAAACACATGAAAATGGGATTCAATGCGTCCGCCGGAGAAATGAATTAACAGTGCGGACCACAGCATCTGCCCGAAGGCTACCGCATGCCGTGTTACAGCCTGTCCAGGCCGATGAATCGCCAGCCAAATCGGAAGACTCGAAACAGCACCACCGAGGAACACGGCGGCCCAGATATGAATATGCAGGCTCGAGGTATCACCAATCCACGTACGCGGTGACAGGATCAGGGCCATCAGGATTCCGGCAATCCACTGCAACACCATTAAGCCGGCAAACATTTGGTCTGTCTGACGGGAAATCAGCATCTGCTGATGGCGGAAAAGTTCGTTGAGTCGATATTCCTCGAACTGTGAACAGACGACGGCGTCGTTTTTCATCGCACAGCTCCACAGATCGACGCGTCTGTTGGGACAGCCTGGGCCTGCAAAGGGCAACCGAAAACCGGACAGATTTCCCGCGTCTTATCGCGACTCCGGATGTGTTCGAGTACTGACGTTGTGCCGCGATTGCCACCTTCATGGCCTCGGCTCGGCGTAATGCCACCATTAAATATGAGGCGACCATCACTGTTGTACAGGACGACATGGCCAGACGTCTTCGCGCCAAACCGTCCTGCAGTTCGGCCATCCGAATCAAACGAAATGCGAACGTCGGGAATCGCTTGAGCGGTCCTCCATAAACTGGTCATTGCCCACGCTGACGATTTATTCGCAGGATGATAGAATACAATTTCTATTGCTAGATCCTGTTGGGCGCGGGCGTGAATCCTCATCAATTCTTCCAGGCTGGCGTGACTGCATGGACAATGAGGATGAACAAACATCAACAGGCTGAAGCGTTTGTCGGAATTCTGCACCTGCAGATCAGTGGGAAATTCACAGAGTGCCGCCCCGGTATCCCCGGTCAGGCGGGAATACCTGACCAGTGCAGCGACGCCGCAGGTACATACCGTTAGCCAGATCGCACCTGCGACGACTGCCAAACGACGTTTCGCAACTTCGGACAGACAGGTTCTCATTGTCGAATTTATTCCGTTCGTCGGTCAACTCAGAAACTGTACTGCAGCAGCTTTGCACAGGCAGCGTACGATGTCATCATCCGACACAAGGAGACATTAGTCCGGGGCGAGGTGCGATGCCGGCGATCTTCCAGAAACACAGGGATTCCCTTAGCCGCAATCCGATCCCTGAAGACGTCTGGATTCATTTGTAGCGATTCGAACGACCCGATGAGGCCCGTGATTTGCGCGACACGGGAGATTTACCTGTGGGTAATCGATCACTGACGGTGAAGAGCACTCCGTTTGCTGATACGTCGTGAAGTATTCGAAACTTTAAGCCACAACCGATTAACGCAGACTGATGTTCGCGATAGAATTCGAGCATCCACGATACGTAAATATCGTTAGAGAACTACCAGGAAACGCATATGACTCGGGCGATCGTCTATCTTGTCGAAGATGATGCGGCGGTGCGCAGCTCACTGGTCCGGATTCTGGAATTGGAAGGCTATCACGTTGAGGCATTTGCCGCGCCAGCTGAACTCCTTGCGCAATACGACCCCGCAAAACCGGGCTGCCTTGTACTGGATCTGCGACTGCCTGAGATGAGTGGAATTGAACTGCGTCAACGACTGGTAGATCAGGGATGCCGGCACCCGTTTATTATCATCACGGGGCATGGCGAAGTACGCGACGCTACTCACAGTATGCGGATGGGGGCTGTCGATTTTATTGAAAAACCGCTGGACCGCAAAATCCTGCTCGCTCGAGTGAGCGAAGCGGTCACAACAGATCTTCAAAGGCGTCTTGCTGCTGAACAGCATGAGTTATTCAGAGCGAGATTAGAAGCGCTGACGCCTCGCGAACGAGAGGTGCTGCAGCTTGTTGTGGCCGGACGACTCAGCAAACAAATCGCAAGCGAACTTAAAATCGCAATCAAGACCGTCGAAGTGCATCGAAGTAATATCGTCCGGAAGATGCAGATCGACAATGTCATTCAACTTGTTCGCCTCTATACCGAATATACAGGAACCTGCGACTCCAACTGAATATTTTCTCAGGCAAACCCTGCCGGACTCCGCGGAATCCGCGGAATCCAGGCAGTGTTCAATGGTTGCTGTGAAATCAATTGCGCCGGCTGTTCGACTGCGCAGTTTCTGTCCCGGAGGATGAATCTGGTTCCGCCGGATTTGCAATGCCGATGATACCGACCCCCGCACGTTTGCCTGCGTCACCGGACGGCTGACTCTTCAGATCGTCTTCGCCTTCATGCACCACGATCGACCGTCCGATGACAAAGTGCAATTTAAGCCATGGGGCTTTGATATCCACATGAGCAACTCCGTCCTCCCCCGCTTCGATATTGCCGAGGTCGCCGGCGTGATGCACTTTGTCCTCAGGACCGCCATGCTTCTGAGAACGAGGATTGAAGTGCCCTCCGGCGGCTTTCCCCGTCGTATCTCGCAAATCACCGAATTCATGAATATGGAATCCATGCTTGCCGGCTTTCAACCCATTGATCTCGCCCGTCAGATGCAGACCATCGTTCTCCTCGCGAAGCAGAACCGTGCCGTTTACCTGATTTCCCTTCGTTGCATTGACTTCGCAAACGCCCACCTGTGGCAAATTCACCACTTTCCCAAGGCGTTGGCGGGCAGGAGACTCGTCTGGCAGGAGCTCCTCAGCCAGTGCGAATGGAGCCGCAATGAGTTCGTTCAGCAGTTCACGAGCTTCCGGCTCCGTCAGAATTGCGACGTCACCGTGCCAGCGCGCGAAAGTCCCAAGTTGCACATCCAGCGTCTTTTGTTGATCGCCGCGCTGGACGGCGATCTTAACCGACTCCTCCGGCCGGGTGTTGGCAATCGATTTCCTGAGGTCAGCTGCATCTTCGACGGGAGTGTCACCGATCCGAAGGATGGTGTCGCCGTTCTCTATTCCCGCCATGTCGGCTGGACTTCCTGTCAAAACCCGCGTCACCCTGACACCATGTGTTGCGGGCGATTTTTCAGGGGTCACCTGCACACCGAGCCAACCGGATGCTTCACTCGTTTCGGGGATCCTCCCTCGTCGGATCCAACCAAACATACCGTCCGCTCCGCTTAATTCCACGTCCAGTGACTGAGACTGATCTTCACGTGTGAATTCGATGCTAATGTGTTCTCCGGGTGTATGTTGCAAAACGGCACTTCGGAGTGATTCCGGCGAGCGGATCGTTTGATCGCCGACTTTCAGAATTTGATCACCGGCCTGCAGTCCGGCTTTTGCGGCGGGGCTTCCCGGCCATACTCGAACAACCTCAGCGCCTTCCCGGTCGTTATGCCCGGCAACTACCACTCCCAGCACAGGAGTTCCCTCATCTGAAGATTCTTCATGGCCCGCCGACGCGTGTGAACGTTCAGTGCCGTCAGCTTGCCGCTGAGCGACCGCGCTGGTCGCGCAGCAACCAAAAGCGATTATTCCCGCCACTCCTACGGCCCAAAAGGGTTTTAACTGCATGTACATCGTGATCTCCTGAATTCGTTACATTGCCTCGTCTGAAATCGGCACGGTGCCGAGAGCTCGCAGTATTCGCCAAGCTGTCCGCATGAAACGTGCCAAAAATACATTCGATGAGTACCGCTCCCGAGAACGCATGAGTCTCCGTTTCGTAATGTCTGGGGTCTATAGTTCCTTTGAGTATCAGGGACTTCGCTCTAAGCAGAGCTTCATCCCGTTGTTTTGTTCATTTAATCGTAAGTCGGTGATTCTGATTGCCTGTTCGTCTTGATCGCGCATTAACGTTTCGTCTTATTTTCCTGGCCTGATCGCGGACAGACCACAGTTGTTGCCTCATCATGTCACGCTCGCGCCACGGAAATGCATTAACTCATCACCGTTTTTGGACTCTGGCGCCGCTCCTGGTGAGCGGCGGCTGTTGTTATGATGAATTGCAATATTCGGTCGCCAGTTGCATCGTGATGCCTTCCATGACTTCAAAGTCCGCAGGGGCGGATTCGCATTTTGTTGGAAACCTGGCAAGTCGGTATCTCCGGGTTCAGTCCCGGTAGCGCCGACACAATCACGGGTGTGTCGGCCCGCAGGGCCTGAAGTTCTTGATCCACACAGGCCGGTGGCTTACGCCGGAATTGGTTATGTCAGCCCTCCGGGCCTGAAACACAGCGGGATGAACCTCTTCGAGTTCCCAACAATTTGTGAATCCGCCAGTCCGCGGCCAACACGGGGATAAATAGTGCCTCCACGTTGTGCTCCATAAATACCAACAACAGATTGCGTCCATTCGCTATCTGCGAAATAGTGTTTGCCCCCTGGACGATGTGAGTGCGCCATAGCGGAAGATGTCGCCAGACGCGTTCAAAAATGCAGTGAGTGAGTGTTCATCAGTCACCGTGGATGCGAAGCGGGCAACCCGTTTGATGCATCCGCATATGGAGGTGTTGTATGTCGGCAAATAAATCTACCTTGGAATCTTCGACGGCTTGCATTGATACCTGTCAGCAATGCGTCGTGGATTGCGAACGTTGTCTGCACGAGATGATCGGCGAAGAGATCATCAATGACTGTCCGTACTGTTGCCGGGAGTGCGTCGACATCTGCCAACTCTGCATTCAGGCCTTGGCTCGCGACAGCCGATTTTCCCCGCAGCTCTGCTATCTCTGCGCCGACATTTGCAAGTGGTGCGCTGACCAATGCGGTCTGCGAGATCACGCGCATTGTCAGCAGTGCGCCGAGTCGTGTCGTGTGTGTATCGCCGAATGTCGCACAATGGCAGGTTGATCAGGCGCGTGCCCTGGTGCACCACATCAAGTTTCCGCCATTCGCAACAGCGATTCGGCATCGGTTTCGTGCTGCAGCCCGGCATGAGCAAAATCACCCCGAATGGTTTTGAGTGCCATCCGCTCTTCGTCAATTTCCCGCATTGTCCGCACACTAAGACTTCGCAGGATTGGCAACGGCGGGCACCAGCCCTGCACGGCATGCTGAAACAGAAACGTGGTGACGGCAATCGGCAGATAGATCCATCGACGATCCACGGTGGCCACTAGCACACATCCCGCAAAAGCCAGCGTCGCTGCATTTGCCTCGAGCGTACGTTCAGTGTCCCATTCCCTGTCCAGTTCATCGAGTCGATCACTGATTGTCTGCTGCGAGGCATGTCGATAGCGCCGCACTCGTTCAACCATCTCTTTTCGAATTTGATTTGAACTTAACCGCTCGCATCGCGGAATCTAATCGAATGCAACGGCGCACTGTGCTTATCGACAGCAGCGTCTGTGGTGACGTCGACCACCGGAATATCTGCTGCCGCACCAGTACATCTGGTGTACGTGACAGGATCCATTGTAGCAGGATTGACCTGACCAGGGGTTTGGTCCGCAGGGCGCAACCCCAACCGTCGATCCGTAACCACCGCCTCCAGCGGGATCGTTATAGTTGGAGTCGAATGTTGCCCCTAATTGGTCTGATTTGAAGCGACGGATCTGCGATTGGTTATTGGCATCAATATCAGCGTCTGCACCTGACCCGTCTCCTGGGGTCGCAGCGCTCGCTGCGGCATCAACTGTCGGTTGATTGTTATTGGTTTGGGCGCTGGCATCGGCACCCGTGCCGGATGCATCAACTCCAACTGATCCGGTCGCAGCCTGCGGTGCGGGCGGCGCATCCGTTGCAGCGTCTGCGTTCAGCCTTCCGTTTCTGGTAATGGCCCCGTCGCTAATTTCCGGGTCCGCGACATCCTGTGTGCCAACCACGGGAGGGGATACTCCAGGGACATCGACTTGAGCGTTGACATCTGCCGTAAGGGCAAACGCCGTCGCAGCCCAAACTACTGAGCTTGTTGCAGCTTTCCTGAAATCCATCTTTTTCTCCTTGCGAAAACCTTTTTCTGACATCTGGCATGACTGCTTCAAAGGTCGAACATGGCCCTCTTTGAGTCGGTCTTTCACGAAGCCGATCCAGCTTCACCGCCTACACGAACAATGTGTCGCATGCCGATTGTTGGTGAAGCAAACACGATGCCACTCACCGCCAGATTCATTCACCGCCAACTTCGCCTGCGCTCGGTCTTGTGCTTCGGGTCTGCTGAATCGTCCGCAGATCTGCGATGCTTGCAGGCGAATCACTCTTCGACGACATTTGTCGCCCCGTCATTCTTCCTGGCACCTCGACCACTCTCGACACTACGCAGAACGAAGGTTCTGCAGGAAACCTGAACGATCCACGGCAGGGTTTCAGCGTGCTCAGTCACGTGCAACCAGCCGTGGGCATCGCGCGATCATTCACCTGACCTTCCTCTAAAATTCTCCATTAGCGCTGATTGCTGCAGATGAAGACACATCACCAGCAGCGTCCTGAAACGCTAGAGTTCGTTATTTGCGCTCGCCGCTTGCTCGTTCAAGATCGTGAGTGCTGACGGCGACCACTTTGATTGACTTTCGTATCCGCAAGCGGCCTCCGTGCCACTGCCTCCCGTTTCCGGGAGCAGCTGATCCATCAGCGCCAGAATCTCCTGCGTTAGTGTTGGAAAATAACGCTGCATGTGAATGATCAGATTTAAGGGGCTGGCCACGATGAATTCGCCGCGCCCCTGCTGACATGCCTCAATAATCTGAGACGCTGCTTCTTCTGCGCTCATCGACATCAACGGCAGCGAATCTCCGATACTGAACCACGCATACTCTTTCCGATGCTGGCCCTCAAATATTGCGTTTCGCGGACTTCCCGTGCGGATCAAACCCGGACACGCCGTCCCTACCAGAATATTTTCGTGCTTAAGCTCTGCACGGAGACCGTTGGACAAGCCTGCCGTTGCAAATTTGCTGGCAGCGTACGGCAACGTATGCGGCACCGCTCGCTGACCTCCCACCGAAGCGATGTTCATAATTCGTCCCCAGCCCTGCGTTCGCATCCCCGGCAGCGCCGCCCATATCGTGCGGAGAGTTCCCCAGCAATTTGTTTGCATGGAGTTCTCGAAATCCTCCATTGTCATTGAATCGAATGAACCGACTTCAATTACACCGGCAACATTGAACAGCACTTCAACACTTCCGAATTCCTGCTCGATCTGTCCAAACATCTCCGCAACCGAATCCGGGTCACGCACGTCACACGGGATCCCGAGTACATCTCCACCATAGGTTCGCAGTTC
>JAGQQS010000528.1 GCA_020426105.1 Planctomycetaceae bacterium | reverse complement strand
TGTAATTGCGAGTGCCAGCCTGACCGTTTTTGCGACGGAAGCCCATAAAGGTACGGCTGTCAGCCGGTGGAGGAAATTGCACCACGTCCGTACAGTACTCATAGCCTGATTTGTCGCGTTCGATACTGACGTTTTGAACGTGCACCCATTGCCCACGCGCGATGGCTGCGCTGGCAGAGCCGATCGGCTGACCAAACTTGCGAATGACCTCGCGCTCCCGAATTTCCGTGATCGCCACTTTATGGTTGGCAGGAACAGCTTCCGCAATCTGCAGCATTGAGCCGGCAACGGTCAGATTTTCGCCGGCCTGCAGTGCTCTGCGTGCCACCGCGATGTTGTCGGAAGGATGAAGGAGCAGAAGGGGTTCCAGAGCAGTCACAGAATTTCCTTTGACAGGGAATGGAGATTAACCCGAGAAACAGAATGCTGTAATCGCCGACGCGTCCGGACGCGCCTTCTTCGGGAGAGCAGGACATCAAGGCGGAGTTATAGCGAGTCCGGCTGCAGGAATAAATCTGACTCAGGTCCGAGCAAATTTGAGACGCACACCTGCTAACCTGGATTGAAGCGGGGAACTGGTACGCCCTGATCCTGAGCAGGACGTAAACCCGGGACGCTTGCCGCACGTGTCCTGAGAAGTGCGAAAATTCGAGACCATTTCGTCAGGTCAGTTCGCGTCATCCACACGGCCACTGCGATCTTGTCAGTTTACCTACAAAGTGACATCGCGTTCAGTAAGCAGCGTCGAACCTGCGTGAATCGTCAACGAATTCGTGAACATTGGTGTGATCCAGCCGCATTGCGCGGCCGGAATGTCAATCGACACGGTAACGCGACTGGCCGCGAGCGTAAGCGGGTTCGGATTGACCGTTAAGGTGAATGAGGTCACGCCGAAGACGTTTAATAGTCGAGTTGCTTCGGCATTGGCGTCGGCGACGGTAGCGCCTGGTACCATGACTCGCCGAGCAGCCTGATAGGCAGCATTATGGGCGGCATTCCGTATGAGGCAGATCCTGGAAAACTCGAAACCGGCAAAGACGATCATCAGAAATACCGGGAGTACCACGGAGAATTCCACCATGGTAACGCCACGGCGATGATCGTGTTTCTGTGATTGTCTGTGGCTTCTGATTCTTTTCATTCTGGTCATCTTTGCACTAAACCTTCGATGCAGCACAAGTGGTGTTCCTGCCGGCATCAGCGACATTTTGATCCTGAATCAGTTCGTGATATTGCAGCGCGTGATCAGCGGGTCAGCATTGTGGGCAGAGTCCTGGCAAGTTCCTCGAACACATCGATCAAGGCAGCACCACTCGACGCATGATGATATTGCCCGCCGCCTGCTGCCGCGATCGCGGCACCTTCGACCTGATTGGCATCATTGCTGAATGTGACGACATTGACAGTGATCCCGTATGTCTGATACGCCGTCGTTGCCTGAGCGACCGGATCAGTGCCGGTATTCTGAATACCGTCCGACATCACGATCATCGTTTTCTTGGCGAACATCCGGGCGCGTGAAGGATCCGTAACAAGGTTGATACCGGATGCAATCCCGTCACCAATAGCCGTGTACCCTCCCAGAAAATTGGTCGTGATATCGTTCAGACGTGATTCAATGACGCCCGTGTTATATGTCAGCACGGCATCTTCGCTGGAAGTCGTTGAAAAGGTTGCCAGTGAGACTTTTTCATTTTGAGGTGTCAGAGCCAGGAAATCGTTGAACACGGCGACGGCGGCCGTAAGTTCACGCCAGCGCGATCCGTAATACGCCTCGCCCGGGCCGGCGGGGGACCATGCAGCAACGTCCGTCGAATATTCGTTCATCGAACCGGAACGGTCCAGCACCAGCACGATGTCGCGATCAAACTGTGTCGAAGTGGCCGTCGCACCGGGGGTGAATCCGGATGGAGCACTGAGTAACGGGATCGGCATCGGCATTTCTCCGAAGCCGAAATTCTGAGATGCATTAATCTGAATTGAGTTGACCCAGACTTGTCCCGGGCCTGTTCCCAGAGTGCCCTGAGTCACGGTTTTGGGGACGAATGGAGCAATCCCCGTCGATGACGCCGTAACCAGTGTGGATTCACCAAATACAATATCAGCGTCGGTCAGTGCCAGAGTTCGTCCACCCACTTTGTTTTGCTGAATTGCCTGCTTCGCCCGGTTGCGCGCGCTGTCCAGATTCTGTGTTCGAGTGAATTCAGTGCCTGCCGCCCGAGCCGACGTGTCGCTGGCGATCTGCATTTCTGAATCGACCAGACTCATCCACGCCACATTGATCGCAAACGCACCGAGAGCAAGGATGATCGGGATAAAGATCGCGAACATGGGGAGAATTGCGCCGCGTCGATCGGTCGCAGAACACACGGAATTCCGATTGATCATTTTCATGAGTTTCTCACAGCGCCAGTAGTGTGGCAGGACATGTCCCTGGTATGGAGCATCACAGACAGATGCATGTGACGATTCGTCAATACTCTTTCATCATCCTGACCGATGTCCGAAGCATGGTCCCTCCGAACAGCCAACCCGGGATCAGCGCATTTGCCGCGTACGGCGCCTGCACCTGAACGGTGATGTAAGTTCCATAGGCGGCGCTCGAAGGCGGATTTGGTGTTATGGAAACGGTTGTTCCGGCGATGTGTCGATCAGTAAGTACCTGATTGCTTCGCGTATTAATGGCACTGACCGCCATGCCCTTCACAATTGCGGCTCGAGCACCTTCATAGGCGGCGATGGTGAGTGACTGCTTGACGTAGAACAGGTTGCAGGTTTCTACCACTCCGATAACCAGAATCATCAGTACAGGCAATACAATCGACAGTTCGACGGTAACTACGGCCGAACGCTGGTCTCGCGGCAAGGGACCTGGGAATCGTTTTCGTACAGTTTGCATCGCGTGTCCGACTCATATTCTGAGAAGAGTCTGAAGCCCAAAGAGCAGGATTGAACTGCTTCCGTGGGAAACTCTAGCTCGATAAAGTCGGTGTGCCGTTTAAAATCTGTTCTGACTTTCGGGACTCC
>JAGQQS010000527.1 GCA_020426105.1 Planctomycetaceae bacterium | reverse complement strand
CGACAAAACCGCGTTCACAGATTGGTGTGTCGCACAATCGTGCGGGGCCATGCAGATCATACAGACCTGGTGTCGTGCGAAAATTGCCGCCCCGAATTCCAATGCCCTCGCCCATGACAAAAATTGCAGGGTTGCGCGCCATCTCTCCAGCCAGGGCTTCGACCGTCGCCTGCGTAAAGGAGATCTCGCGCGGCGGCCCGGAGACCGCGGGGCGAAGTGTCGCTGATTCCGGAGTGGAGGGCATCACTCTGGCCGAATACACGTGTGTCGTCGCGGAGGCGGCATCGGGATATGCGCTCTTCTCTGCAAACTCCCGAGCTTCCCGCACCATCTCCAGAACCTCAGCGTCAATGGCATCCATCTCCTGAACCAGCTCCGACGGGGCTGCTGCCCTGAGGCGGAGGATCGGACAACGCCCTTTCCACGCATCGACTTCTTCGCGTGTGCGATACGTGAAGTCGCCCATGCCCTCGGCGTGCGCCCGTGTCCGATACGTTCTGCATTCAATCAGCGTCGCACCTTGTCCGGCACGCGCTCTGGCAACAGCCTCTCCGGCAAGCCTGGCAACTTCCAGCACATCATTGCCATCGACTTCAAACCCCGGCAGTCCATATCCCGCCGCTCGGGCCGCTACGCTGTCGGATCCGCTCGAATATGAAAAAGGGACTTCGGTTGCGTATTGATTGTTCTCACAGATAAACAGTGTGGGCAGTTTCCAGATGCTGGCCATGTTCAATGCTTCATGGAACGCTCCATTGTTGACAGCTCCATCGCCAAAAAAAGCCACAGCCACGTTTCCGTTTTTCAGCAGCATGGCACTGTAACCTCCGCCACATGCCTGAAGCATGCAGGGGCCCACGATGCCGCTCGTCCCCATCATCCCGATTTCGGGCGAAAACAAATGCATGGAGCCACCGCGTCCTCGGGAACATCCAGTGACGCGTCCGAACAGTTCAGCCATCAGTTCGCGGGGAGGCATCCCTTTTGCCAAGGCATGTCCATGGCCTCGATGCGTACTGAAAACAGTGTCTGTTGGGGTTAAATGAGCACAAACTCCGGTCGCAATCGCTTCCTGCCCGACGTACGTATGACACGCACCGTGAATCAGTCCTCGCTGATGACAGCGGGCAAGCTCTTCTTCGGTCTGCCGGATGATGCACATCGTGCGGTACAACGAAAGCAATTGATTGTGGCTCATTATCTTCTTTCTGCATTCAAAGTGGCTGGCAGCAAACAAACCCCGCGCTAAACAGAATCAGTGCCAATCACTTTCCGTCAAACCGCTGAATGGTTGCGCCCTGATGTCCCGGCGTTCCTCCGGCATTCATTGCTGTATTGCCACCGTCCATCGGGATAATCGCACCGGTAATCCATTCCGACGCATCCGATGCCAGCAGTACGGCGAGTCCCTGGATATCATTGGGACGCCCTAGTCTTCCGACCGGAATTCCGCCGAGAAAACGCTGTTCCAGTCCGGCATCTGCCTCGATCCTTGCCTGGAGGCTGGGGTTCAGTACCTGTGCCGGAGTGACACAATTGACGCGTACGCCGCGATAACTCCATTCGGTACTCAGCTCGCGGGTCATCTGAATGACCGCTCCCATGGCCATGCTGTAGGCGATATGCCCGCGTCCCAAAGCTGTGGTACTCGCCAGCGATCCGATATTCATGATCGAACCACGTCCCTGCGCCAGCATCCGCCGTCCGGCTTCCTGACACATCGCAAATCGCCCCACCACCAGGTTCTGCAGCACCTTATGCAGATCTGCGATTGTCAGATCTTCGGGACGCGCCAGATGTCCGTCACCGGCAATATTGCCGAGAAAATCGACGCGACCGAATTCCTGGTCAACCTCGCGAAACAGCTGCTCAATTGCCGTCGGATCAGAGACATCGCAGGCTGAAGCAACAGCCCGCTGACCAGATCCACGAATCTGGGATGCTGTTGCTTCGGCACCTGCCAGATTACGATCCACCAGCATGACCTGCGCGCCACATTCAGCCAGCGCTACAGCAGTCGCCCGACCGAGCCCCTGGGCTGCTCCGGAAATGACTCCCACTTTTCCACTTAGATCAAACAATTTCATCGTCAATTCCCATCAGCGAGCGGCAGGGCGCCAGCCCTCCGTGTCATATGAATGAAACCCAGAAATCGTGCTGCGACCGACATCGCGTCTGCTATCCGGTAATCAATGGCAGTACCTTCGTCCAGAACACAAGTAGTGCCAGCGAAGTATAGAAGAATCCACAACAACAGATCCCGATCCGTTGATACCAACCAGGCCTGAGCTGTTCCGGCAACAGTCGGCAGTTGATCCAGAGAATGTGAAAAGATGTCAAGCCCAGCGCCACATTGTTCAGATTGGCAATCAACGTCACCATGAGTTTCGGAGCGTCCCCTACCAACAGAAAGATCGTCACCATGATGAATGACCAGACCACGTACAGCGTGAGGATTGAATAATAAAGATAATGCACCTGATTGTCTTTGAGTCGCTTTCGAACAATCGGACTTCCCGACCATAAGATGTCGGTCCAGCGACGCGCGAAATCATCGACGATCGACATCTGACTGGGCATAAACACCATCAGGCCAACAAGCAGGGAAGCGATCCACAGGATCGGAGCCCAACTGCCCAGGGAGGCCGTCTGCCGAATTCCATCCGCTGCAATCAATGGCTGCGAATAGATGATATTTTGACCGTACATGGCGGAATTGTGGGCAAATTCAATGGACATCAGCGCCGGCAGAGCCATCCCCATAAAACAACCGGGGACCCAAACCAGCAGCTGATCGGCCAGAATATATTTCCACCACGATTTCCATCGACGCAGATTCTCGACGTTGACCGGGAAGACTTTTCCGACGTGACTGAGCGTGACTCCCCGCCCGCCCACTGCACTGGCAATCGCTCCGACCTGACTCCCCATCCCCCATCCTTTATCCCGCACGAAATTGCCGTATGCCGAATTGCTTAATCCACCACCTCCGGCATAGCCTGCGAATGCTCCGAGCATCGCGATATTGCCAAGTGCCAGCACTGGCAGTGTGCCGGTAGACCAGAAGTGCGTGAACGCATTGGTGACGGTGTCACGTCCTTCAGCATCCGATGTTGGCATGTTGCCGAATTTCAGGAAACCGCTGAAGACATCGATCCATCCGTCCAGTCCGACAAAGAAGACTCCCAGAAACAAGCAGAAGCCCAGGACAGTAAAGACCTTCACGGACATAACAAACTGCAGTGTGTTATAGACCTTTCCTCCAATCAGGATTGGCAGCACCACCGCACCGAGCGTGATGTAGGCAATTGAATTGACCAGAAAAGTATCCCCGCTGCCAGGCGGCCGATCCAGCCACAATGTGGCGATGAGTACAGCGGCGTTCGTCGACAGTCCCGGGATCAACGACGACAAACTCAGAATCAGAGTCACACCAATCCAGAAGGCCGGTCCAGGCGCGGTTCGCATGAAGCCGGTAAATACAGGCTCGCCGCAATACAACGCGTAACGCCCGCATTCGATGTTGTAAAAGGCCTGAGTGATAATCGCAATGGTTGCAATCCACATCAGGCCGCCGCCGTACCTGGCGGTTACATCCGGACCGAACAGCCATTCGCCACCTCCGATCTGGATCCCGCACATGACGATTCCAGGCCCGATGAGCCCTGCCAGATTGCTGAGTCCCAGCGGGCGGGGAACCGGCAGGTCAGCGGACCCCCACGGCGGAATAGCGGTATTGAACCCAAAAAACGCGGGCTTCGATGCCTCGGGGGCAGGAATTATGTCTGAGTCGGCGCCTCCGAGTGCATCTGGTTTCATCGTCATTTACTTTCGTCAGGTTCTGGCAGCAGCCGAAGCACAAAGACATTACGCCATGCAGCAAACCTGTTAGAATAATGGAGAACCCGTGCGTTGCATATCGAATGGCCTGGCGGGATCAGCGCGGCAAGCTCGATTTCGTTGTATCCGCTGGTCGCACCTTGAAAACAATCGACGCCTCATTTGAGTGTTCGCGTCGCCATTATTTGAAAGTCATTTATGAAGCTGCCAATTCTGATCACGCTGCTGCTGTTGGCGTTCGCTCCACAGGCAACACTCCTGGCCGAGGAGGTCCGGATAAAGAAGCCGAATATTTTGTGGTTCGTAGTCGATGACATGTCGCCGAATTTTTCGTGTTACGGGGAGGACCTGATCCAGACGCCGCACGTGGATCAGCTGGCCAGAGAAGGCGCCCGATTTACGAATGCATTTGTGACTGCTCCGGTTTGCTCCCCGTGTCGATCTGCCATGATTACAGGCATGTATCAGACAAGCATCGGTGCGCATCACCATCGGAGTGGTCGCGGTGAACTGAAGATACAACTCCCGGTGGATGTCGTGCTGGTGCCAAAGCTGCTTCAGCAGGCTGGATATTATACGTGCATCGGCAGTGGCGTGCTTCCGGAGTCCGGCACCGCGGGCAGGAACAACAAGCGAAATGGAACGGGCTTTGGAAAGACCGATTATAACTTTGAATGGGACGCGGAAATATATGACTCGCCGGATTGGTCCGGTCGCGCTGCCGGACAACCTTTCTTTATGCAGGTTCAGCTTCCGGGCGGAAAGCTCCGGGGTGGAACCGACGACAGCGTGCGACGACTGCAGGAGCGGGCTAAGCAGGAACTTGGAGACGCAACCGCCCCCGAGGCAGTGAAGCTGCCGCCATATTATCCGCGTGACCCGGTCCTCCTCCGCGACTGGGCCGCTTATCTTGATTCTGTCCGCCTTACGGATAAACACGCAGGGGAAGTTATCGCGCGGCTAAAACGTGAAGGTATCTTCGACGACACGCTGATCATCTTCATGACGGATCACGGCATCAGTCATGCCAGGGGAAAACAATTCCTCTACGACGAAGGCACGCGCATCCCGTTCGTGGTGAGGGGCCCGGGAATCGAGCCGGGACAGGTACGTGAAGATCTCATCGAGCATATTGATATGGCTGCAATCTCGCTGGCTGCAGCCGGCCTGCCGTTGCCACCGGCGATGCACGGCCGTGATCTCTTTGCGGACGATTACGTGCCACGGAAGGCCGTCTATGCCGCACGTGACCGCTGTGACGAGACAGTCGAAAGAATTCGCAGCGTTCGTACGGAACGCTTCCTGTACATTCGCAACTTCTATCCGCAGCGTCCACATTTGCAGCCCAACGCTTATAAGGATGGCAAGAGTATCATCAAGACCCTGCGGTCGCTGCACCGCACGTCTCAATTGGATTCACTTGCGGAGTCTCTGCTGTTCCGCCCGTCGCGTCCGGCGGAAGAGCTCTACGAATGGACGACCGACCGCTGGCAGATTACCAACCTTGCAACCGACCCCGCGTTTCTTTCGACACTGAAACAGCTGCGTGCAGAGCTTGATCAATGGATGATCAATACGAACGACCATGGCCCGGAGGCGGACGCCATGTACGACAGTGACATGGCTGTTTACCTGACGAAGGGTAATCCTGAAGTCGAGCAAAATATTGCACTGATGAAGAAATGGGCTGAAGCGGAAAAAAATGCGGCGGCAGAGAAATGAACGCGTGAGCAGCTCTGCATGATCTTGTTTCGCTGATCTGCGGACTCTGTACGTTCGTCCTGCCAGCGACGATTCTCACTCCATGGAACACTGTTTATCCGGAAGTTTATTGCACAGGAGAATTAGTGTTGGCAGATTCGGCGCTTGTCCAAATTCTCGCAGGTCAGGCGACC
>JAGQQS010000526.1:4247-5280 GCA_020426105.1 Planctomycetaceae bacterium | reverse complement strand
CTTGATATTCCGCGAATTGCGCTTCCTAAATCATCACCTCCGAATGATGCAGGCGGAAGCAAGAGCGTTGATTCAGTCCCGTTAATCGTCGTCAATGATTCTCCGGTTGCCGCGGAGCATGTCCCGCCGGGAATCGAACTGACATCCGTCAATGGTAACTCCGTCAAATCGCTTTCAGAGCTTGCGTTGGCTCTCGACGAGATCGTGCCCGGGGCCGTCACAAAGATTGAATACAGGATCCCCGGCGAAACAGCCACGTTATCGGCTGAGATTACCGCCGGGACACGTCCGGCCACTGTGACGGAACTATCGGACGATGTGCTCGATCAGATTCAGAAGTTGCGGCCGGCGGCGGCCACTGACGCTGTGACAAAAGCAGTGCAGGAATCCGACGAGGACAAGGAAGTTGCCCATCAGGTGAATTCTCCCAACGGGGTTGCGCGTCGCGAGTTCAACTTCGAGGAACGTGGACGTTGCGTCGTGTTGTCATCGACAGAAAAGAGCAGCGTTATGCCCGGCATCGTCATTCTCCTGGCGGCCCACAATAACACTGAAGAAGAAATCGTGCAGACCTGGGGGCCATTCCTGCACTCGCATTGTCTGACGCTCATAATTCCTCACAATCCGGAATCAGCGCCACTGACAAACGACGACATCCCACTTATTCTGACTTCAGTCCGCGCTGTTGTGACACGAGCTGGCGGAGACCTGCGACGCGTCGCCGTGGTGGCCGATCGCACTCAAGCGTCGCTGGCGTGGGATTGTACGTTTGGCGGCCCCTCCGTCATTCGGGGAATAGCGCTCACCGACGGATGGATCGCTGATCATGAAATTCAGGGCATTGACGGGGCAGGGCACTCCGTGTTGCTGCTCGACAATACCTCAGGCGTTCAGGCGAACGCACTTCGCGGAATAAGCCGCAAATCGCTGACAGATGCCGGTTTTCAGGTGCTGCAGCCAGCGGCTTCCGTCGTGTCGGGGACCGACGCGGCGCGGTGTGTGGCCGACTGGTCGTTTCTGATGCGGTCGTTCT
>JAGQQS010000526.1:0-4092 GCA_020426105.1 Planctomycetaceae bacterium | reverse complement strand
TTGCCCGGCATTTTGCCCGGCATTTTCTCAACGGGCACGATTCTCTATACTTTCCTCGAACGCGAATCTATTACTCGGAATTCTGAATACGATGGCCCATCAGATGAGCAGCACAGACATTGATATATCTTCTTCGCGGGTCCTGATTGCAGACGACATTCAGCAAAATCGAGAATTGCTGGAAGCGTATCTGGCCGACGAGGGTTACGAAATTTTAATGGCGAACGACGGACAGCAGACGATGCAGCTGGTGGACCAGCATCAACCGGATCTGATCCTGCTGGATATCATGATGCCGCGGATGAGTGGTTACGAAGTTTGTTCGCAGATCAAAAGCGATCCAGCGCGCCGTGGAATTCTGGTGCTGATGGTGACGGCTCTGAATGAGGCCGGGGATATCGAAAAAGCTGTGAATGCGGGATGCGACGATTTTTTGACAAAACCCGTCAATCGTCTTGAGTTGCGGACGCGTGTGCGTTCGCTGCTGCGAGTTCGGCATTTGGCGAACGAACGGGATCGGCTTCTCGCTTACCTTGAAGAAATGGAACACCGTGTTCTGCGCGGTGATGGCTAAGAAATCATGTCTGATCAGGAAGTTGTGCCTTCAACCGTTGTCGAAGCAGCAGGGCAGGGCAGCGCATTCGTCGAAGTGGTGGTACGTAATCGACGCGCTCAGCCGTTCTTCGGGCGCCATCCGTGGGTCTTTGTCGGGGCCGTTGATCGGGTCAACGGCATGAAGTCAGAAGATGTTCCGCCCGGGACACTTGCGAAGCTGGTCAATTCCGAAGGACGATTTATTGCGTGGGGCCTGTATAACCCGATCAGTCGAATTGTGGCCAGGCTCTATTCGTGGCAGGTGGAACAACCTCTCAATGCCGCGTTCTGGCAGGCGACGATTCATCAGGCCGTCGAATCCCGCCGCGCGATGTTTGATCTCAACTCACCCCGCACCGCTTGTCGGCTCATTTTCAGCGAGGCGGACGGCTTGTCGGGTCTGACCGTTGACTTCTATGGCGGCTATCTCCTGGTACAGTTCACGAGTCTGGCACTGTTCCTGCATCGGGAACCGATACTCCTGGCGCTGCAGGCGGAACTGCATCCTGCAGGGATCTGGCTGCGGACGGAAAAAGGGATGCGGGAAGCAGAGGGGCTGGACGTCGTGGACGGATTGTTGTCCGGGAAAGAACCTCCGCGGCCGCTGTTTATAAACGAGTCGGGAGTCGACTACGGCGTCGATGTGCAGCAGGGCCAGAAGACCGGGTGTTATCTGGATCAGCGTGACAACAGAATAGCTGCCAGTCGATACCTGAAGGACGCAAAGATACTCGACGCATTCTGTTTTTCCGGTGGTTTCGGGATCACCGCGTTAAAGCTGGGCGGCGCAGCGTCTGTGCTGGGAATCGATTCGTCTGAGTCCGCTTTGGTGCTGGCGCAGGCGAATGCTGAACTCAATGGCGTTGCCGATCGATGTCAGTGGCTCCGCGACGATGTCCGTCCGGCCCTCGAAAATATGGCAGGGCAGGGCACGTTGTTCGATGCGGTGATCCTGGATCCGCCACGGATGGCGCGCACGCGGGGAGGCATGGATCGCGCTATCAATGGATACGTGCGTCTGAATCAGCTGGGACTGCAGGTGCTGAAACCGGGCGGAATCCTGATCACCTGCAGTTGCTCAGGACTTGTGAGCCGGGATGAGTTTCAGGAAATGCTGGCCGAGGTAGCGCGTCAGACAGGCCGCGATATTCAGGTACTTGAAAACCGCGGTCAGCCCGCCGATCATCCGGTACGGGTCACCTGCCCGGAGACAGAATACCTGAAGGTACTCATCTGTCGCGTCAGCTGATCACTTCGCCTTTAGCAGATCGGCCAGAACTGTTTCCAGTTCCTTCAGTCCCTGCGCGGCATCGATTTCATAGTAACCGGCGTGATAGTGGGCGACTTTGCCGTCAGCAGTCAGGACGATCCACAACGGCAGCTGACCGCGCGTCTCACGAGGATCGCCAAACGCGGTGAGCAGCGTTCCGTCGTCGTGACCTACCGGATAACTGAGATTCATGAATTCCGCCAGCTTTCGCGCCGATCGTCGTCCGCGACTGAAGTTTTCCCGGCTTTGCAGATCCGGGTTGGTGCTGACACCGACAACCGTCACATTCATATGCTTCTTCTGGTTGAACAGATACTCGAGGTAACCTGTTTGACCATAGGGTTCTGACAGCGGTGTGTCACGATAGTCCCAGAAGTGCAGGATCACCGTCCTGCCTTTCAGTGTTTCAGACTCCAGCTTTCCACCATCTAACAGTGAAAGGGCGAACGGAGGGGGTTCGCTGTTCAGCAGTTTTGTCGCGCGATTGGCAATGGATGTCAGACGTTTCTGTTGTTGATCCAGGTCCAGTTTAATGTGTCGCACGAGCACTTCGAGGGGCGTCCCCGCAGCCAGCGATTTCAGACGATCTGACACCGCGGCAACGTCCGCGATCTGACGCGCAGAAAGTTCACTTAAATGCGCGTCCGGGCGGCGTTTCAGAGTCGTCTGCAGTGTAACCAGTTCGTTCTGCAACGCAGCAAGCTTGTCACTCGTCGCTGGTTCCAGCGGAACACGGGATGAACGGGCCAGTGTGAGTTTGAACTGATCTCCCTGTCCCATGAACACGTCGGCTTCAGCTCGAAGCGTAATGCCATTGGCAGCATCCACGGTCAACGTCTGTTGCCGACCACGCCGTTCACGGGCTTCCACGATCCACGCGGGGATGCTGTTGAGTGAACTTTGTTCGATCGCCGTCATGTGCCATTCGGCCTGCTCCCAGGTCGCTTCCGGTTCAATGTTCTCCGGAAGCGCCACGACCAGCGGCGGAAGTGCGATCAGGTAGGCATGGTCATTGTAGTCATACACCAGATGTGGCTGAACAGATTCGAGTCCGATAGTTGGTCCTGTGCGACCAAAACTGTCAGGCCACGGACAGCCGTGGCGGGTGTCGTCCATGACATGAAAGAAATGCGACTGGTTTGCGGAAAATAACTGCACTTCAAACCGACGCAGAATGTCGCCGTCTTTATCGTCGGGCTGAATCAATGATCCTGCAAATAAAGAGTGCTGTACCGGGTCCGCTCCAACGGCGACAGGCGGGTGAGCCAGGCAGATCAGTCCTGTCAGAATCAGTCCGGAAACAGACACCACGGCTGGCCGCACGGGAAATAGATACGCCATGAATGGACTCTCAGAGAAACCTGTTGGAGGGCAGGGCACTTCAGCAATCGCGCGAATTCTAAGTGTCTGCTGTGAGGGAATATGCCAGATCGCAGCCGGGGACACAATTCAGAGGCAGATCAATCTGTGTCGGCGAGGGGATGTTCTGACGGAATCCGTGATTGGTACGTGAATTCTGATATCCCCATCCGCTGCAAATAGGACCCAGGAGAAGTCCGGGGGGGGGCGATGGATGATCGGTCAACCACATTCTCGCCACCGACTTGTTGTAAGTTTGGTTTTTCGACTTCACGCGCCCCCATGCGATCCCCCTATAATTCGAAGGGTCGCTGAAACCCGGGCAATCACCTATCATCAGGGAGGAAGCGGACAATCCCGGGCCGTTGGGTCCGATCCTGAACCAGATTTGTGCGGGGGCTGACTCGTGAGCGATAATCAGAATATCATCGGGGGCTACGAGCTTAAAAACTGTGTGGCGACCGGAAATTCCACCCAAATCTGGGAAGTCACACAGACCGGCTCCACGGTGCCCCTGGCGATGAAACTTCTCCTCCCGGATTCATTGAAAGATCCGGCTGCCAAGAATGTTTTGAAACACGAATTCAAAGTCGGGATGTGCTTCGAGCATCCAACCATGATCCGATATCACAAGCTGGAAGTAAGTCGTGACCACGGATTTTTTATCATGGACTACTTCCGAGCCCCCAGTCTCAAGACACAAATCACCGCCAACCTGCCCGAGACTCAATCACGCCTGAAGAAAATTATTGAAGCTTTGTGCCAGGCATTCGTACACATGCATGAAAAAGGCTGGCTGCATCGCGACATCAAACCAGACAATATTCTGGTGAATAAGACGGGAGAGGTTCGCGTCATCGACTTTTCGC
>JAGQQS010000525.1 GCA_020426105.1 Planctomycetaceae bacterium | reverse complement strand
GTGCACTGAGATTTTGCCGACGTAATGTTTACGCCTGTGTTGCTGTCAGCGATCAGGATGTTCAATGTCGGCGTCGGCGGCGAAAACCGCTCATCACGCCACGCGACAGACGATTCCATTTCACGGTAGACATTGCCGACCTCGTTCAGAAACGGAATGAGCGCAATATTTGCGTTCAATCCAAGGCCCGTGCTGGAATGCGCTGCGCGACCAATCGAAGTTACCCGCAGTGTTCTTCCGCCTTTGTGCGCATGGACCACCTGCAGACAGGTGGGTTCACCGATAATCGATCGTGTCTGGGCTGCGACAATCTCGCGATAAATCGCCGACCGTGCAACCACTTTCCTGGCCCCCGCCATCCCGACTTCTTCATCGGCGGTTGCCACGAAATAGAGCGGAGCTTTAAGAGGTGTTGACTTGAGCGCAGCGATCGCCGCCAGCATGCAGCACAATGAGCCCTTCATATCACAGGAGCCGCGTCCATAGATGCGTCCGTTGGTAATGTAGGGAGTCCAGGGACCAGACTCGGGGAAACTCCAGGAGGTAACCGGCACCACATCGGTATGGCAAAAATAGGCCAGGCCGTCCCCGCTGACTGGCCCCTTGCGGCACTGAACGCAGGTCTTCTGAACCCCGTTTCCATCCTGATAATCAATGCGTTCGGTTTCAAAACCCAAACGCACCAGCCAATCGGCAATCCGTTCGCTGATCAGCCCGTTGGATTCACTGCTGACCGTCGAGAATGGAATCAATTCCTGAAGATAATCAACTGCTTGCATGGAAAAAGCCGCATGGAAAAGCCGCAACCTGGTTCCCGGGAGAGGCAAACGATGGTGGATTGTTACGAAAAACGCAAGTGAGCCCCGTGGAAATTGGAAGGCAGGTTCCGGTACGTGTTATGATCTGACGGCACAACCGCCCGGATGTAGACTAAAGTTGCCTCGGTAAATTATGGTCAAAGGTATCGAAACAATGTCGGACAGTCTGATCGCAGAAATTCTTGAGCCCCTCCAGTCGATGCGGCTGATTGACCCGCACACCCATATTAACCCGCTGCAACCGGCCTCGTCGACTCTGGCTGACATCCTCGGCTATCACTATTACACCGAACTCGCTCATTCATCGGGATTACCGAGGCCCCGGATCGAAGAGCCCGGTCTGTCCCCGAAGGAGAAAGTCGGACGTCTTGTACCATGGCTCGCAAAGATCGAAAACACGGCGCAGTATGGATGGCTGCTCGAGATGTGTCAGGTGTTTTTTGATTTCCGTGAGGAACGTATCACAGAAGCGAACTGGGAATCGCTTTACGACCAATCTCTGAAGAAAATGCAAACTCCGGAATGGGAGCAGACAGTCCTCGAAACGTCGGGGCTGGATCAGGTTTACCTGACAAATGATTTTGATGACCCGCTCGACGGCTTTGATACTCGAATGTACGTCCCCTGCCTCCGCACCGATGATTTGGTTTTCCATCTCACCAAACCGGCAGTCCGCGAACGACTTCAAAAATCAAGTCAGGCAAGTCCCGGGGACGCCGCCAGTCTCAAACAGGCGATCAGCAGACTTTTCGACCATTTTAAAGCCCGCGGAGTCCGCGCCTGTGCGATTTCGTTGCCCCCTGATTTTTCACCCGCGGCCGTTTCCAATTCGGCGGCCGATGTCGTGATTGCGAAAGCATTCGGCGGGAAGGACCTGACAGCCGATGAATCAGGTCTGTTGAACCGCTTCGTTTTCTGGTCGCTGGCCGAATTCTGCGCGGAACATAAACTACCATTCGACCTGATGATCGGCGTAAATCGGCGAGTCTACGAAGGCGGCGTTTTTCAGGGGCAGGATCTGTTTGACAATCGCGTGTCTCTGATTCAATACAAGGCCTTGTTCAATGCGTTTCCGACAGTAACGTTCCCGGTATCTGTCCTGTCAGAAACAAGCAATCAGGAGCTGGTCAGCTATTCGTGGATCTTCCCGAATGTGGTTACCTGCGGCCACTGGTGGTATTCGAATATTCCGGTCTACATTGAACGGGACACGCGTGGTCGACTGCAGGCTGTTCCGCAGACCAAGCAGATCGGTTATTATAGCGACATGTATAAGCTGGAATTCGCCCTGCCAAAATTCGCGATGTACCGTCGAATTCTGGCCAAGGTTCTGGCCGAGGATTTCGTGACCGGACGTCGCTGGAGTATCGAGCGGGCAGTGACTCTGGGGAAAACGGTCCTGCGGGGTAATGTTGAAAAAATATTCGGGACGTGTGATTGATTCAATAGCAGGATCTGGATTTCATGGCACGTATTGTTCTCCTGAAAGACGGTCAGTCGTTTCCTTACGAGCTAAACAGCTTTCCGGCCCGCATCGGACGGCATCCGGACTGTGACGTGCAGGTCGATTCGAACATGGTATCGCGTTTTCATGCGCAGCTGCTTGGAATTGACAACAAGATCATGCTGGAAGATCTGAGCAGCGGCAACGGCACATTTCTGAATGGCCGCCAGCTCGAAAAAGACAAACCTCTGGCGTTGCGCCATAACGATCGAATCAAGCTGGGGCCGATCAAGTTTCGCTTTGAGAATGAGGCCGATGACAGTTCCAGTGACCTCGGCATGACTCATGGCATTGATCTAAACGACGGATCGTCATCCACGATCATGGGCAGTGCGTCGGCCCGCGGATTTGGCGTGTTTGAAGTTCGCCCGGAAGAAAAGCTGAGGGGAATTCTGAAGATTAACCAGAGTCTGGCAGGGTTGATTGAGGTCAGCACCATTGCGCCGAAGATTCTGGATACGCTGTTCGAGATTTTCCCTCAGGCGGATCGTGGTGCGATCCTGCAGAAAGATCCCGCCCTGAAGCGTTTTGTTCCGCTCGCTCAAAAACAACGGACCGACAGCGAAGACGAATCCGTACGTCTCAGTCGGACGGTGCTGGAACGCGTGATCAATGACAAAGCCGGTATTCTGTCGGCCGATGCTTCCAGCGATTCGCGATTCAGCGCCAGTGAATCAATCTCCAGTCTGACAATCCATTCCATGATGTGCGTCCCAATGCTGGATATGGAAGGTGAAGCATTTGGAGTGATCAGCCTCGACACGCAGAATCCCATGAAGCGTTTTACAGAGGAAGATCTGGAACTGCTGCTGGCGGTGGCGAACCAGTCAGCGCATTCGTATGAAAATGCCCGGCTGATGCAAAGTCACCTCGACAAGCAAAAGCAGGACAAGGAGATGAAGATCGCCAGCGGCGTGCAAAAAGCGCTGCTCCCGGACAAACTTCCGGATGTGGAAGGCTATCGTTTTTTTGCGTCGTATGATGCCGCCCAGGCGGTCGGCGGCGACTACTTTGACTGTTTTATGATTGGCCCTCGGAAAGTCTGCGTCTCGTTTGGTGATGTGGCAGGCAAGGGAGTGCCGGGTGCTCTGATCATGTCGCGAATTTCCAGCGTGGTGCAGAACACCATGAGCTTCACCGACGATGTTCGGATCGCGATTCAGCGCATCAATTCTCACATGTGCCACAATATGGTCGAAGGTCGTTTTGTCACTTATATCCTCGGTGTCATCGATCTCGAAAAAAACAAAATTACGATTGCCAATGCGGGTCACATGTCGCCGCTCATTCGGAAGGCCAACGGTCAGGTTGAAGAATTCGATCAGAATACAATCGGGATTCCTGTCGGAATCATAAAGGATTACCCGTATGAAGTGGTCGAACGAAAAATTGCCGTGGGTGAAATGTTTGTGCTCATCACCGACGGCGTTGATGAAGCGATGGATCCGGAAGGGAATCTGTACACGAAAGAGCGAGTCCAGAAATTTGTCGCGTCGGGTTCGCCCGACCCGGAAGTGCTGGGACGTGCATTGCTCGCCGATGTTCGCGTGCATGCGCGGGGCCGGGAACAAAACGACGACATCACAAT
>JAGQQS010000524.1 GCA_020426105.1 Planctomycetaceae bacterium | reverse complement strand
CTGAGGCACCGTAAGCAAAAGCCAAAGATATCATGAACGCGTACTTCTGCAGATTTCTGGTCGTGACCACGATTTCAAGCGGCCTGTCGTTGGCTGTTTGCGCTGATGAAATCTTACCCGTCAGGATTGAACGCGACCTTGTCTATGCCGAGGTTGACGGCCAGCAGCTAACACTTGATCTGTATTTGCCAGAGGGTCAGAAGAGAGCCCCGTTGGTCGTCTGGATTCACGGAGGCGGCTGGCGGGGCGGCACAAAACACAATCCCCCGCTCAGGGAAATCACGAAGGACGGTTTTGCTCTGGCAAGTATCAGCTATCGATTCACGAACAAGGCAATCTTTCCGGCGCAGATCCATGACTGCAAAGGGGCTGTCCGCTGGCTTCGCACGAATGCGGATCGATTTGGATACAATCCGGACTGGATTGCCGTGGCCGGAAGTTCCGCTGGTGGCCACCTTGCATTGCTCATGGGAACATCTGGAGGAGTCACTGCACTGGAAGGAAATGTGGGCGGTAATCTCGACAGATCGTCCGCGGTTCAGGCAGTTATTGATTACTTCGGGCCTTCCGATTTCGTATTGCGCGGGAAGACTCAGCCAGACCGCGCTTATACCAACAAGTCCGGCAGTTTCGCTTTACTGGGCGGAGTGGCAGGTGAAAAGCTGGATCCTGAAGTCGAAAGGTTTGCCAGTCCGGTGCACTATGTGTCAGCCGACGATCCGCCACTGCTCATCTTTCAGGGTGATGCCGATCGCACAGTTCTGCCGGATCAAAGTGAGCGCATTGCCAAAGCCTATGCTGACGCAGGTTTGAATGCCGAACTGGTGATCCTTGCGGGCGCAGGCCACGGCGGCAAACGTTTCTACCATGGCGAGCACTTTGAACAGGCGATAGATTTTCTGAAAGCGCATGCTCCGCGATAGAATCGGCCGAGATCAAAATTAAGAGGGCATTTTTAAAGTGTCCCATCAGCGAAGATTAGTGCTCGGCACAGTCAGATTTTCTCCAGGCGCGACGATTATTCGTCGGCGATGCCGCTGCCGAGGTAGGCGGCTATCACGCGTTCGTCGTTCTGCACTTCGGCGGGAGTTCCGGTACAGATCGTAACGCCGTGATCCAGCACAATAATGTTTTCGCAGATTTCCATCACCAGAGGCATATCGTGCTCAATCAGCAATACGGCCACATGAAATCGGTCGCGAATCTGCTGAATGGACTGCGCGAGCATTTTCTTTTCCTGAGGGTTCAGCCCGGCAGCAGGCTCGTCCAACAGCAATACTTTGGGATTCGTGGCGAGTGCCCGCACAATTTCAAGTTTCCGCTGATGGCCATAGCTTAAGTTACGGGCCAGCTCATGCGCCCGGTCCTGAAGTTCAAAAATCTCCAGCAGTTTAAATGCCTTCGCCTCCAGCAACTTCTCCTCTTCAAGATGTCCTCGGGAACGCAGCAGGGTCGCCAGCAAACCATGTCGGTTCCGCAACTGTCCGGCCAGCCGCACGTTGTCAAGCACATTCAAATCAGGAAACAGGCGAATATTCTGAAAAGTACGAGCAATCCCCGCTGAAGTAATCTCATGCGGCTGGCGATTCATCAGCCGATGAGAACTCAGCCGGATCGCACCGCAGTCCGGTCTGTAGACACCCGTCAGCAGATTGAAGATTGTCGTCTTGCCGGCACCGTTGGGGCCGATAAGTCCGAACAATCCGGCAACCGGAAGCTGCAGTGAAAAATTCTGGACGGCCTTGAGTCCCCCAAAGGAAATTCCCATCGACTGAACGTCCAGTAATACTTCTGAATCAGGTATCGACTTTGTGGCCTTTTCTCCCTGGGGATTGCTCATCGTTGTGTCTCCTGCGAAGACACCGCATCTGACACAGGAGAAGACGACGATGAGGCGCGACGACGCGGCCACAGATCCCAGATCTCGTGAATGCCCATCAGACCCTGAGGGCGCACGAGCATCATCACGATCAGGAGCAGTGCGTAGACAATCAGTCGGTACTGTTCGAAGTCACGCAGAAATTCGGGAAGTGCGGTGAGCAGGCCAGCGGCCAGCATCACACCGGTGATTGAACCACGGCCCCCCAGAACAGTCATGATCACGTAATCAAATGATCGCTGAAATCCCGCATCTTTAGGACTGATGATCACCCCGGGTTCATGCGCAAACAGACTTCCGGCAGTTCCGGCAAAGAATGCGGCAATGACGAAGGCCAGCACTTTCTGACGAGCGATATTGACACCCATTGCCTGAGCGGCAATCTCGTCTTCCCGAATGGAGATCATGGCCCGGCCAACACTGGAGCTTTTCAGACGATAAGCAACAACCAATGTGATGGTCAGCATGGAATAGACCCAGAACAAATTGGTGTATTTGGGAACTCCGTCAAAGCCAAGAGCACCGCCGATCGGTGGCGGAATCATCTGTGCCAGCCCACCTGTCTCCAGTGCTGCGGCGCTGTCGATGACTCTGCCGGTCTGCTGTAGAATCACCCTGATGATTTCACCAAATCCCAGGGTTACAATTGCCAGATAATCACCGCGCAGCCTGAGCGACGGCAGTCCAACGACATAACCCGCGGCGGCTGCAAACAGCCCACCGACAAAGCATGAGATGACGAACAGACCCGCGCCGCTGCCGGGGAATCCGGCATGGATCACCGGGCTGCCCCACAGGAGCATCGATCCATAGTAGGTGATGAAGGCAGAAGTATACGCGCCGAGCGTCATGAATCCGGCGTGTCCAATCGAGAACTGTCCGGTCATGCCGTTCACAATGTTCAGTGACACCGCCATGATGATCGCAATTCCGATGTCCGTCACAATGCGCGAGTAGAACTGCCCTGCCCTGCCGGGCACGACGAGCGGGAATACATAGAAGAGAATCAAGGCCAGCACAATTCCGATAACGAACGGCAGCAGACTCACGATCGTGTTGACGCCCGCGCCGCCGGATAAGCTCCCTGATTCCGCAGACTGAGGAGTGTCTGTTGTGCGTGCCATGTCTACACTTTCTCCTGCGCCGGAGAACCGAGCAAACCACTGGGTTTAACGAGCAGGATCACAATCAGCAGAGCAAACACATACACATCGCGATAATTTGACGAAACATAAAACGCACCGAACTGTTCGACGAAGGCAATCACAAAACCACCCAGAACGGCTCCCCGAACATTGCCGATTCCGCCAATGACCGCTGCAACGAACGCCTTCAGCCCCAGCAGAACCCAGATCGCGTGTGCCGGTTGATTCATGCCAGGATACTTCATGACGAACAGAAATCCGGCCGCCGCGGCCAGAACAGATCCGAGCACAAAAGTAAACGAGACAACCCGGTCAACGGGAATCCCCATCAATGCGGCGGTGTCAGTATTGAAAGAGACGGCACGCATCGCGACGCCCAGCTTTGTATGAAACACGAGGTACTGCATGACGAGCATCAGCGATGCTGCCAGTGAAAAGATCACGACATCCACAAGTCCGATCACCACGCGGCGCACTGATTCACCGTCTCCGAATGTGATCGATGCCAGTTCCCAGCTCGGTAATAATGCCGGCATCTTCTGAGGGCTGGCTCCGAACATGAAATCCAGTTGCCCCACGTTCTGCAGGAACAAGGAAACGCCAATCGCCGTGATCAGGACATTCAGCCGCGGGGCGCGGCGAAGTCGGCGATACGCGAGGCGTTCAATGGCGAATCCCACGACGCCGCAATACACCATCGCTGCCAGCATGACGACGGCCGCGACCCAGAACGGAGGCAGCGCCGCGGGATTATGAGGATCAAGACCCAGCCACGGCAATATGCGAATCGCCAGGGTATAACTGCTCCACGCACCCAGCACCACAATGTCGCTGTGCGCGAAATTGATGAACTTCAAAATGCCGTAGACCATTGTGTAGCCCAGCGCAATCAGCGCATAGAGGCTGCCGATTGCCAGAGCAGTGATCAGGGTTTGAACGAAATCAGCCATGCGATTGTGAGTTCCCGTCCAACATCAACTCCGCAATCCCATCGACGGAGCGACGGGTGTACTGTACACC
>JAGQQS010000523.1 GCA_020426105.1 Planctomycetaceae bacterium | reverse complement strand
CGAGTACGTGTCTCTGGCTTGCAAACGGTTACATTGTAGGTGTAGGTTTCCTGAGACTGCTGGTTTTCATAAGCAGTATACTCAACAGTTCGCTGAACCTGATTGGCAACCCAAACTCTGCGAGTCTGTGGAGCACAGCTTGAAACAACGGCGCCGCAGGCACCTGCAACACCACAACCACCGCAGCTTGACGCAACAGCACCGCAGCAGCTTGACGCCTGAGCACAGCCACCGCATGAAGAACCACAGCTGCCGCATGAAGAACCGCAGCCACCACATGATGAACCACAGCTGCCGCTGTAGCAACCGCCTGTGCTGCATCCGCCGTCAACAACCTGCTCTTCCCAGTGACCCTGGTCTTCGCACACAGTGCGAGTCCGTGTAACTGGAACCTGATGGCAAACCGTGCGAGTGCCAGTGCGCTGCTCAGTCGTAGGAACCATTACGGTGTAAGACTGTTCCTGTGGCTCGGAAACGATCCTGCAAACAGTGCGAGTTCCTTCGCGCTGCTCTGTGTAAGGCACATTTACCGTGTAAGTCTGTTCCTGACTGTCATAGACAGTCTTGCAGACAGTGCGAGTTGCTTCACGCTGTTCTGTGGTTGGAACCATTACTGTGTAAGTCTGTTCCTGTGGCTCGCAAACAGTCTTGCAAACAGTACGAGTTGCTTCGCGCTGTTCTGTGTAAGGCACGTTTACCGTGTAGGTCTGTTCCTGGCTGTCGTAGACAGTCTTGCAAACAGTGCGAGTTGCCTCACGCTGTTCTGTCGATGGAACCATTACGGTGTAAGACTGTTCCTGGCTGTCGTAGACAGTCTTGCAAACAGTACGTGTTCCCTGTCGCTGTTCCTGAACTGGAACGTTAACCGTGACTGTACGAGTCTCGGTCACAGTTTGAGGAACCATGATTGTTCGGGAAACCGTTTCCCATGTGCCGCATTCTGAAGCACCACCACATGAGCCTGTGCTGCAGCCACCAGCGCCACAACCACTGTCACACGAACTGCCGCCACATGCACCGCTGTCGCATGAGCTTGCGCCGCAAGGACTGCAGCTCGAAGCACACGGAGCTGAGCAGCACCTGCTCACTCGGTGACGGCAATGACCAGCGTCCGCCGACACTGAAAAGGCAACCAAAGCTGCCAGGGACAAAAGAAAACGCATACTCTGTAACTCCTCCAAAAACGAAATCATAGGCCAACCAGAACCACCGGAACGCCTGACACCCCATCAGACATTGAATTCCGAAAACAAATCGCCCGCTACCACCAGAGTGCCTCTCCTGGCCAAACATCGCGAGCGCAACTGATGACGTAAAATACCCACTGTGTACACTTAAGCCACCAAAAACCGTTCAAATGAGGTCGCATTTCTCAAAAAAACGCAACATTAGTGGTCGCTTTCGCAACAATACGTCGCTAAAAGGCCACATCGCCGCAGCGAACAGGGGTTAACGAACGCGCAGGGAGCGTACTTTGGGACAACTGGCGAATCAACGAATTCGAGGACTAATTAGTCAAACTTTAGCGAATTCTTTGCCAGTGAGGTCCTGTCCTGTCGAGTGTTCCGTTTTCCTGATTTTATTTCAAATTATTCTATCAAGTTTGCCTGACATTTTGCTGTTCGAGGCCGAACCAATAGACTCCCGCAGCATCGGACCACAGCCGTCGCATCGATTGTGTTGTGCACAGCGGCGCTTGCAGCGACATCCTGCGTCAGGACAATACTTGCGACAACTTCCTTTTAAGGTTTGCACGCGACACTACCCATGAAATTTTGTCTTGTCGATCGTATCACCTCTCTTGTGCCCGGCGAAAGCATCTCCACGATCAAGCATGTGTCACTGGCGGAAGAATATCTGCAGGACCATTTCCCAGGGTTCTCTGTGTTGCCGGGCGTAATGATGGTTGAGTGCCTCGTCCAGTCGTGTGCCTGGCTGTCGCGTGTCACCGACAATTTTTCTTATAGTGCGTTGTTGCTGAAACAGGCTCGTGCCGTGAAGTTCAATAATTTCCTGAAGCCGGGGCAGACGCTGGAGGTGACCGCGACGATGAAGGCGGCGAACGAGACGTCAGCAGAATTCATCGCCTCCGGCACGGTATTGGGACAGTCAGCCGTTAGTGCGAGGTTGATTTTGTCAAAGGAGAATTTGGCTGTGCGAAATCCTCAACTGGCGGACAACGACGCGCGGTTGATTGCATCGATGAAGGAGCTTTATGAGCAGATCAGAAGCATGCAGTAGAGCATTCTTCAGCTGCTGACAGGGATGGATATTGTTTTATATTTTTGGTTTTTCATGGGGTAAGTTCTATGACAGTTAAGGGCAGGATTGCACTCGTCACCGGTGGCAGTCGCGGGATTGGCCGCGCAATCGTGGAGTCACTGGCGCGCAACGGTGCGAAGGTGGCGTTCGTTTACAACTCGAATGCTGCTGCTGCCGAAGAGGTTGTGGCCTCTCTTGCTGCTGAGGGGCATGAATCGTGGGCGATTCAGGCAGACGTGCGTTCAAAGGTTGCGGCAGACAAAGTCGTGGCAGATGTTGTTGAAAAATGGGGGAAGGTTGAAATCCTGGTGAACAACGCAGGAATTATCCGGGATGGATTGTTGGCCACAATGGATGCCCAGCAATGGCAGGACGTGATCGACACCAATCTGACCAGTGTCTTCAATTTTTGTCAGGCCGCGACTCGACAAATGATGTCTCAGCGATATGGCCGCATTATTAATATGTCCAGCGTCGCTGCGGATGTTTCCAACCCCGGGCAGGCGAACTATGCTGCCAGCAAAGGGGGTGTGGAAGGATTCACTCGATGTGTGGCAACCGAACTGGCGCGGCGGGGTGTCACCGCGAATGCCGTGGCACCAGGCTTTATTGAAACTGACATGACTGTGGCCGTTGTCAATGCCGCTGGCGATGAAATCAAGAAGAAGATTCCCGCAAGGCGACTCGGACGGCCAGACGATATTTCCAACGCCGTCTTGTTCTTTGCTGCCGACGAATCTTCGTACGTGACCGGACAAATCCTCAAAGTTGACGGCGGCCTGACTCTGGGCGGTTTGTAGGCCCCGGGCAGGTCTTTGAAGTGATCGCTGGGGGCCGAATCGAGAAAAAGAATCCCGCGTACCTGCGACGACGCAACATAAAGGCTGCTTTTCCCCGGCCGCTTTCTCGTCTTGCGGCGACGCCGGAAGGCGAAGATCATTGGCCTCGAAGATCATTCCTCACGCTGTTAATTCTCGCAATTGAAAAAGCCGCACATCGCGGGATCTGCAAGTCACGCCACGGAATCGGATCCGGAGACTGCATTTCGCGGATCTTTTGGAGTGAGTCGGAATTTCACAGGCATGACGTCTGGAAGAGTTCGTCTCTTCTCGCAACAATAGAGCCTGCTGATCTCATGTGGAAACTGTGGGGATACGGTCCGAAGCATGAGTTTTCCTGGTGTTTGAGAACGCGGGTTTAGACACTGACGTAACATAGTGCTTGGGAGCCGGTCGCCAGTCCAAAGCACACAACTGGGTTTTCTGGTGATCGCAGTTGCAGCACGTCTGATTTAATGAACGGGCTGCGACGGGAGTAATTGTTGATGCCGTCTGCTGAAGAGATTTTGAAAAAGGTTCAGGAAACCCTGGTTGATGCGCTGGGTGTCGATGAGGATGAAGTAACTCCGACAGCGACGCTGATTGGAGATCTGGGCGCGGAATCAATCGACTTTCTGGACATTGTGTTTCGTCTGGAAAAGAACTTTGACATCAAGATTCCCCGCGGCGAACTCTTTCCTGAAAATCTGGCCTCTGCCGATTCCGGATTTGTTGCGGACGGCAAAGTCACTGCCGAAGGAATTGCGCAGCTGCGTGAAAAAATGCCGCATGCGAACATCGACAGTTTTGCATCCAACCCGCTGGTCTCAAAGCTTTCTGATTTATTTACGGTCGACATGATCTGCAGGTTCATCGCAGCGCGATTGAAGTAACCTGTTTAAAGGCTGAATCGGAAGAGAAATCAAATCCCACGCAGAACATCCTGTCCTGAACAGGCCTCGTGGGAGCTGATTTCTGTGTTCGACGGCAAACACCCGAAACAAATCTGTTGTCGTCGACTTTGTTGAGACCCAAAGACTATGCGTTGGTACTGGATTGATCGATTCATTGAATTCGAATCCGGCAAGCGTGCCAGGGCGGTGAAGAATGTATCGCTGGCAGAGGAGCATCTGCACGATCATTTTCCAGGGTTTCCTGTAATGCCTGGATCACTGATGATTGAAGGGATGGCTCAGACCGGTGGAATTCTGCTGGGAGAGCATTATAAGTTTGAATATAACGTCATTCTGGCCAAGGTCCCTAAAGTCACCTTTCACAGCTGGGCGTGTCCGGGAGATCAGTTGATCTATACGGCTGAGCTTCAGGATGCCCGCGTGGAAGGCGGAAGTGTTACCGTGACGGCCAAAGTGGGCGAGCGGTTAGTCGCGGATGCCGAAATTATGTTTGTTCATTTGAATTCAGACGATCCGCAGTTAAGTCGGATTGATCAGAAAAACTTTGTGTTTCGCATGAACCTGATGGATATTCTGACAGTCGGCAAAGCGGGGACCGGCAACTGATCCAATATTTGTCTGCTGACGAAGCCTGTTCTACAAGTTACGGGACTGACTGAAATGATGAAGCGTCGAGTGGTGGTGACTGGGATGGGCTGCGTGACTCCGCTGGGGAACGACGTGGAGTCCATGTGGCTGGCACAGAAAAACTGCCGCAACGGAGTCGGGCCGATTACGCATTTTGATGCGTCACGCTTCCCCACACGATTTGCGGCTGAAGTGCGGAACTACGACTTCGAGGCGCAGGTGGATGACCCTGCGCGGTTCGCCGACGCGGGACGGAACATTCGATTTGCGATCGGAGCTGCAAAGCAGGCGGTAGAAGACTCGGGAATCTATGACGATCGGGAATTTGATCCAGCTCGTTTCGGCGTCTATCTCGGTGCAGGCGAAGGACAACAGGATTTCGTGCAGTTCATGAATCTTGTGGCCGACTGCAATAAGAACGGTGAGCCGGATCTTCAGCGATTCACTCACGATTTCATCGAAAAAATGAATCCCAGATTTGAGCTGGAACTGGAGCCGAACATGCCGGCGGCTCATCTGTCCAGCCTGTTCAATGCTCAGGGACCCAATCTGAACTGTCTGACCGCCTGTGCTGCCTCCAGTCAGGCAATCGGTGAGGCGACCGAAATCATTCGTCGCGGAGATGCGGAACTTATGCTGTCAGGGGGGGCTCACAGCATGATCCATCCATTTGGAGTCACAGGCTTCAATCTGCTGACCGCACTTTCTGAGCGCAACGATTCTCCTGCAACTGCGTCACGCCCTTTTGACCTCAATCGCGACGGATTCGTTCTGGGTGAAGGTGCCGGCATGCTGATCCTGGAAGAACTGGAACATGCGCGGGCACGCGGGGCAAAAATTTACGGAGAAATCCGCGGATATGGTTCAACGGCGGATGCTTTTCGCATTACCGATATCCATCCGGAAGGGCGTGGCGCCATCAGCTGTATCAAGATGGCGCTCCGCGATGCTGAAGTGAACCCCGAGGAAATCGGGTATGTAAACGCTCACGGAACCAGCACGAAGGTCAATGACCATGTGGAGACGATGGCCATCAAAGGCGGACTTGGCGACCATGCGCGAAACACGCCGATTTCAAGTATCAAGAGCATGATGGGACACTTGATCGCTGCCGCCGGTGCGGTCGAAGCAATGACATGCCTGCTGGCAATTCGCGATGGTGTCCTGCCACCCACCATTAATTACGAAACTCCTGATCCGGAATGCGATCTTGACTACATCCCGAATCAGCCGCGGGAGAAAAAGATCAAGGCCGCACTTTCCAACAGTTTCGGTTTTGGCGGCCAAAATGTCGCACTGATAGTTTCCGAGTTCAAAGCGTAGAGGATGCGGAACGCCGGTGTACCCAGGAAAGGATTCGCCGCAGATCCCGGCCACCAGTATGCAGGAGTTCTCAAGTGACTTGGGTATGCATCTCGCTGTTGATGCTGATCATCATGGTCGGGGGCGAGCTGGCCTATCGCCGATACGTGACACCACGTATCTGTGACATATTCGAAAATGTGCCGCCATTTAATATCGTCGCTGAAACGGCGCATCCTGACGCCGAAATTCTGCAAATCCCGACCGCGGACGGCACAATCCTGCAGGGCAGCCTGATCAACGGGCAGCGGCGCGACACAAAAGGCCTGATTCTGTTCCTCCCTGAACTCCGCGGCAATCACTGGTTAGCGAAACGCTACTGCGAAGCACTAATTCAAAACGGATACGTTGTGATGTCGGTGGATTTTCGCAGTCAGGGTGAAAGTGCGCCGATGCCCGGATATCTGCCGATTCACTGGATCACGGAATATGAGATGGCGGACGTTGAGGCGATGCTGCAATACATAGAATCGCATCCATTCCTCAGTTCCCTGCCGTTACTCGTCTACGGAGTCAGCCGTGGCGGTGTAGCGGCACTGGTTTCGGCCTGCCGATTCCCACGCGTACGCGGAGTTGTGGCAGACAGTGCGTTCGGCACCATGCTGATGACACGGTATTTTGTCGATCGGTTTGTCAGTCACGTCATTCCAGGTTGGGTCTATTCCTTGTTGCCAGGCTGGCATGTGGACCTGACATTGCGGCAGGCGATGCAGCTGAGCGAGAATCGTCGACACTGCCGCTATGTGCATCTGGAGTTTGAACGGGAATCGCTGGACAGCAGTCGAGTGCTGTTGATTTCAGGCGGCCGTGATTCTTATGTAACGCCTGCGATCGCCGAACGACTCAGATCGATCATTGGCGAAAATTGCCGACTCTGGATAGCGCCGGGCGCTAAGCATAACATGTCCCGCAGCACGTGCCGCGAGGAATACGATCGGCGAATCCTTCACCATGTTGAGGTATGTCTGAACGGGGCATCCACCTCCATCGAACGTCACCAGGAAAAGTCCCTCGCAGACGCTGCCTGACCGGGTATTCGAACAAGAATCCGGAATCACTATTCCATCACTGAGAAATAGTTCAGGACGGCTGCGTCAAAGGCCTCGAACGTTAATTCCAGCGGCTGTGAATGGAACTGACAGAAGTTGCGAACCTGAAGCAGCAGGTCACGTGGCTGACACAGACGATACGGTCGATTCACCGGCTTGTAGTGGTTTTCGACCAGGTAGTTAATCGCTTCAGGACGGTACTTGAATCCCAGCTTCTCGGACATGATCCGGAACAGGTCCACAAACTCCGTTTCGCTGGGGTCCGGCACTTCGATTTTATAAGGAATACGACGCAGAAACGCCCCATCAACAAGATCTTTGGGTTCCAGATTCGTCGAGAAGATAATCAGCTGATCGAAAGGCATCTGGATTTTTTTGCCATTTGGCATGTTCAGATAGTCGAAGCGTTTTTCCAGCGGCACAATCCATCGATTGAGCAGCATATCGACGGGCATTTTCTGGCGTCCGAAGTCGTCAATCACCAGTGTTCCGCAATTGCTCTTCACCTGCAGAGGTGACTCACAGATTCGCGATGTCTGGTTCAGCGTGATTTCCAGCTCATCCATCGTCAATTCGCCGCCCGCAATCACCGTCGGGCGTTTGACCTGTACCCACCGCCGGTCAATGTCCATCGAATCCAGAAGTCCGGAACTCTGGCCCTCTTCGGAGACCTCTTCATGAACCGCGGGATCAAAAATCCGCATGATTTCGCCTTCAATGGCTATGGCCCGGGGAATCCACACAGATGAACCGAATGCATCTGTGATTCGTTCGGCAATACTTGTCTTGCCGTTCCCTGGTTCTCCGAACAGGAACATCCCGCGGCCCGAATTAACGGCCGGACCAAGGCGATTCAACATCGTATCATTGATAATCAACCCCTTGAACGCACGGTTCAGATCCTGTTTTGTGACGATCTGCCCAGCGATACTCTGTGCCGACACGGAGGCAACATAGTCTTCCAGGGCTACTGGAACCGCTCCAAAGTAGGTGCATTCCTGAGAGTAGCGTCGCGCTCGGTCTCTGCCTGATTCTGTAATACAGTATTCAGAATCTCCCGTCGATGTTGTTCCGGCCAGATCGATATGCTTGTCGGCCCGAAGTTGTTTGAACAGCGGCTCAAGGACTTTGTATGGCAGTCGCAGTTGTGCGGCAATGCGGCGACTGGTTTCAACTCCCACCTGAAACAGGAATCGCATAATGATCTTTTCGATCATCGCCGAATTGATACCGGTTTCCCGCATGCTGCGCGGCTGTTGAGGGACGAAGGCATCTGTCTTTATCGGCTCTCTGCGACTGGTTCCGGCGCTGGCACCGGGATCACCCAGCAGCATATTCACACGATTAAATAGTTCGTCCAGACCTTCGCTGGTGACTGTCTTTGGGGTTGCTGTCAGTGTCACGCTGATTGTCCTTGAGATTCCCATTGCAATTGAGGCGTGCTCCAGTCATCCCGCTGCACGCCGAAACAGAGGGAACACCCTCACCCTATGCATCTATGTCGCAAAACGGCAACGGTCAAACGTTGTTGAATTCTCAAAACATTTTGACAGAATGCTGTGCGTCGTCGGACACGGTCGTGTGACCTTTGCATGCTCTCTCCGACAAATCCATAAAATCCGCTTCGTCGAATCCTTGTGCGCAACCGGAACAGTACGTAGTTAACTCAGCGTATAACTGCGTTGAAGCGAACCTTTTTCTGCCGCCGATCAGCGATTTCTGCCGGGTCTGGTATCGGGGATGATTGATCAGGAATTCCAAGCATGCGATTCAGTCAGAGGGCCGTCATTGTCACAGGCGGGAGTAAAGGCATCGGCGAGGGCTGTGCCAGAGTTTTCTGCCGGGAAGGCGGGCTTGTCAGTATTCTTGCCCGCGGCGCGGACGCCGGTCAGGCGCTGGCCAGCGAACTGACGCGTTCCGGGCCGGGACGCGCCATCTATATTCCCTGCGACGTCGGCGATCATCTGCAGCTCAAGCAGGCCATCGAAGAGACGGTCTCAGTATTCGGGCGTCTGGACTGTATGATCAACAATGCCGGTCAGCATCCCCCGGCGATGACGATTGATGAAACCTCGGTCGAGTTCATGCAGGAGCTCATGAGAATCAACTATCTGAGTACGTTCGCGGGATGCCGCTACGCCGTTCCATTTCTGAGGAAGACACGCGGGACGATCGTGAATATCTCATCCATGACGGCTGTGCTTGGCCAGGAGCATTCCACGGCATACTGCGCGACAAAAGGAGCTCAGGTGAGCCTCACCAAGGCACTGGCGATCGAACTGGGACGCGAAGGAATTCGCGTGAATGCGATTCTTCCGAGTAACATCGACACGCCGTTGATGCGCGACTGGGCGGCAACACTGGCCGATCCGGATTCAGCCCTAAAACGCGTGGCCGACATGCAGGTATTTGGCCGCATGGGCACCATCGAAGAAATGGGCGAAATCGCCCTCTTTCTGGCGTCCGAGGCATCCAGCTTTATCACCGGGCAGGCGATCGAGGCGGAAGGTGGAGCCAGTCTGGACTA
This sequence comes from Planctomycetaceae bacterium, assembly GCA_020426105.1. Taxonomy (GTDB): domain Bacteria; phylum Planctomycetota; class Planctomycetia; order Planctomycetales; family Planctomycetaceae; genus SXXK01. The sequence goes on along the minus strand of JAGQQS010000523.1, from coordinate 423 downwards.
TTAGTCCACGTAACGAAAATCCACGGAGGCAAACAGCGCGTGAAACAGTCGCGCCCAGGCAACTGCAGGATCAGACACCTCCTTTAATACCTGTTCTGCTGTCGCGTATTCTGCCACGGAGGGATCACGGCCGAGGCAAATTCGCCAGGCATTAATCATACTCCGCGATGGATCGTGGGAGTGAAACGCCGAGGACATCAGAAATGTCGTCGCCGCCTGCTGAGCCTGCTCCATGACAAACGGGCTGTTGAGCATAAACAGCGACTGCGCAGGACGCTGGCTGTCGGTTCGTTTTCCGCACACAATATTCGGATTTGCCGCATCAAATACTTCAAATAAATCAAGCATCTTGTTGCGAAACGAGGGTACGTAGACGCTGCGACAAAACAGAGGGTGGTCATCATGCTGGAATTCGTTGTCATA
>JAGQQS010000522.1 GCA_020426105.1 Planctomycetaceae bacterium | reverse complement strand
GGTGCTCGACTGCTGTCAGTGACGGCGGGCTCCCCGAATGGACCGCGATACTTAACATCGCCGCAAATCGGGTGGCGCATTTCCGCCAGATGGATTCGAATCTGGTTCGTCCGCCCGGTCTCCAGCTGACACTCCAGTTCCGAATAGGCACCGATGATGCGTAGTGGCCTGATATGGGTGACCGCTCGCTTGCCGTGGATTCCGTCCGGGCAGCTGCCGCGCACTCCGTCGCCACGGTCACGTACAAACGTGGTTGAAATCGTCTGTGCGTCGATGCGACCGGGGACAATACACATGTAGCGTCGAAATGAAGTATGCGCGGCAAACTGTTCGATGAGATGGATCTGAGATGATTCGGTTCTGGCAAACGCGAGAGCGCCGCTGGTTTCGCGATCGATCCGATGCACAGGCAGCAGATCGATGATGCTGCCGTCGCGGCGGTTTTCGCGGCGCGCAATCAGCCGGGCAAGGCATTCTTCGAGTGATGGCTGCAGGTCGCGGCGTTCCTGTCGCCACTTCATGTCTCCGGGATGTCGCAGCGACAACATTCCTGCCGGTTTGTTGACAACTACAATTTGACTGTCCAGGTGCAGAATCTGAACATCTTCGTCTCGTGGTGGCGGTGGGAATGGTCGAGTGCGAATTTCAATCGCGTCACCAGCCACAACTCGTCGACCTTCATCAACACACAGGATGCCATTCACGGCAATCTGTCGACCTGCCAGATGCCGGCGTGCAGCAGACCAGGTAAGATTCGCCGTCAGTTTGCGGAGTGCTCCAAGGACAGCCCCTGCGGCTTCCGGCGTGACAATGTACTGCTGTGTGGGCATGAGCGTTTTCGAGTGAGCGTTCTGCTGAGTGAGTCAATCTATTGAGCTCGGACTGCCGAATGAAGTTCCGCGCGGGGCATTGGATGTGAATCGTGAAGGAGTGTGAGCTGTGACGGCCAGCCTGAGTGCAGGATAAGCACAACTACGCTGCGCCCCTGCAGAGAATAGTCGTCTTCATGCGTCAACGGTGCCGGGGACACTTTAGCGAGACTTGTGTCCACGTAAGGTATCCAGCGCTCAGAGGGTTTATGACGAGGCAGTCGGAAAGAGACGCTGGCGGGTTGCGAGTTCAGCAATACCAGCAAGGTATCGCCCACGATCGGAACTCCGCGTTCATCGACCTCATCGATTGATTCTCCATTCAGACGCATGCCAATGGCACGCAGCTCTCCGCTGTGCCAGTGATGGTCGGCGATTTCTTCTCCGTCCTGCGTGAGCCATGCCACATCCTTGACACCCGCCCCGCGAATGCGACGGCCCAGAAAGAAGTTGCGTCGCTTGAGTACCGGCTGCGCGTGCCAGAGTGACGTCATCAGCTTCGAAAATTCGAAGAACTGTCGCTGTTCAGCATCGAGGTTCCAGTTTATCCAGCTGATTTCATTGTCCTGGCAGTACGGATTGTTGTTCCCGTGCTGGGTTTGTCCAACTTCGTCCCCGCTGCGGATCATCGGCACTCCCTGTGACAGCAGCAGCGTTGCGAGCAGATTTCTCCGCTGCTTCAAACGCAGACTCTGAATTTCAGGGTCGGTCGTCTCGCCCTCAACACCGCAGTTCCAGTTGTTGTTGTGGTTGTCGCCGTCGCGATTGTCTTCGAGATTGGCCAGATTCCGCTTATCATGATACGTCACCAGATCCCGCAGACAAAATCCGTCGTGAGCCGTCACGAAGTTAATACTGGCATACGGCTTTCGGCCATTGTGCTGATACAGATCACTGCTGCCAGTCAGACGTGTCGCGACTTCTGAGATCAAACCGCC
>JAGQQS010000521.1 GCA_020426105.1 Planctomycetaceae bacterium | reverse complement strand
GATCAAACCCTTCAAAAATATGCTTTGCCGAAGGTTTCCCTTCGGAGTTTAGCAAAAAGAGGTTCAATCTCTGTTTGCCACCCCGGTCAAAGAGTGGCTAACAACAATTCACCAGCTAAAACTCACAGGCTCACAAACTCAATCATGTTGTCAAAGATCAGCACTAACCAAAACCACTGCAGAGACTTTTAGTCCCCGCAACCATCCGCGTCGGTGTGACTCAGATGTGTTTCGTTCAGCGAGCGGGGCAGTGTATCGGCTGCCGGGAAACTGTCAACCCTTCGCTGTCATTTTTCTCTTCAAAGTTTTTTGTCTTTCGATTTCTCGCCTTCTGACACGCCTTCCATCGCCCCGGTTCGATCGAAATAACAGTCGAAGGACAGCCACAGTGATCGGGCGTAGCGAAAGAAAACCACAGGAAAAATCACACAAAATGTAGCCAGTGCCGGAATCAACACAGATTTGGATACCGCAAATCCAAATCGCAGGACCATATAAATCCAGGTCGTGAGAAGTGTGGTCACTCCGTAGTTGATGTAGGTTGACCCAAGAAAATATCCGGGGGCGCGCTCAAAATGAAATCCGCATGCGGCGCAGTTTTTATGCATCGTAATCAAACCCGAATAGAGACGCCCTGCCCCGCACATCGGACATTTGAGTCGGATTCCTCGCGAAAACGCCTGACTAGCCGACTGCGGCGGTGCCGGAACCATGTTGATCCTCTCCTGAATGCTGTTTCTGCCCGCGTTCCGATATTTCTGCTCTACCCGGGAATTTGTCGCAACGGATTCTGATCGTGCTCACTTGAGAAACATTCGACGTCTCCCAATCTTGCGGAAAGCAGGGCTGCCAGCCGAATAACCGCTGGCCGTTCGCTGCAGTAGTGTCCCATCAGTACCAGATTGATGCCTCGGGACTGACATTCAACAGCCGCATGAAATCGCGCTTCCCCAGTTACAAACGTATCGCATCCCGATTGCAGGGCATCGGTAAGATATTCCGCCGCTGAGCCGCACGCGAGCCCTACGCGACGTACATTTTCACTTCCGTGCCACGCAACTTCCAGATATTCCGCACCAATCACCGCGGCGACTTTCTCAAGAAATTCTTTCCGCGAAAGAGTTTCCTGAAAAATGCCCACCCGGCCGGAACCGCCAGGAATTCCCGTCGCAAACGGACGCAATGGTTCAATCAATTCCAGACCAAGCGATTCCGCCAGCCATTGGTTAATTCCCTCGCCCGCGTTATCAAAGGCCGTGTGAGGACTGTAGACCGCGATTCCCGCTTCAATCAGGTCGAGCAGCAGTCGCCCCTCAAGTGTCTCACTGGTAATTGATTTTATCGGCCGGAACATCACAGGATGATGGGTCACAATCATCTGCACGTTTCGACCAATCGCTTCGCATACCACGTTCGGCGTCAGCGTGAGACACGTCATCAGTCGGCCAACCGGGCGTTCCGCACGTCCCAGCAGAAGTCCGACGTTGTCCCACGATTCCGCCGAGGAAAGCGGTGCCAGCTGCTGCAGAACCTGACATACCTCGTTGACTGACACCATCTTTGATTTCATACCCACTGAGGTTTTGGGACAACATGGACCACGCAGGGACTGACGTCCTGGAGCGCATGGACTTCATCCAGCAAATTCCGAACATCGCGAGGATGGATCGCTATTTCCATGCTCAGCCGAAATGTGACTGATTGCCCCGGTGAAAGCTTAAGCACCCGTCCTTCGCGACGTTCTACAGTTCGCAGATTCGGGAAACTGCTGCCTGGCTCGAGCCCTGCCACATAACCGTCAGCTTCAGCCTGAGTATTCTTCCAGAGCACAAAGTAAGGCATTGTGGAGGTATCGTAGCGCACACAAACGGCATGCTGCGATTCCGCGTCAGCGAGGACGGCGATCCCCCAGCCTGACGTATCTGCGGCTGATTGGGCAAAGTATACCTGTTCCGCATATCCGACTTCGGGCCCGTTAAAGACGTTCCACTTCTTCATGCCTTCTGCTGCCCATTCATTTCGCGGCGCGACTTCAGTCGCCGCGGTGTGCAGCTCGGCGCCTGCTCCCAGAAACGGCCGCCCCACGTTGCAGTGGTACAGCATCTCGACTTCAGCCGGTTGCGCTCCCATATTGCGAACAACATCGGTGATCGAGAACCGACTGGATCCGATCTGTGTCGAAAGTGTGGATTCCAGCCGCAGGTGGCCCCCAAACATACTGGCTTCATCCACAAGTCCGTGGACCGCGATCGTATCCCCCTGCTCTTCCAGCGATACGCGATGAGCGGGCAGGTTTGCGATCCGCCCGTGCAGGGGCAGGAATTGCTCGGACAATACCTTCCCATCGGCATCACGAATCACGTCATTTCCCGGCGCCCCGTGCCAGCCCAGTCCGCAGCGACAGATCAGCTCGTTGAAGCCGTCCAGCCACCCGATCCCGCCGCGCCGCATTTGATCGACAAATCCCGGGTGCACTGGCCGTTCCACGGGCGAATCCCATTTCACCTGGATTCCGTCCACCGAACCCCGCCAGACCCCCAGGCCGCGGGTCGGAAGAATTTCGAGCGACATTCGCCCGTTATTCAGAGTGACCACGTCAACTCCGTCAGACAACCCGCCCGCGAGGCGACGCATGGACGCCGTCCAGGCCTCATTCAGTCCGGCCAGTTTCGTGGACGTGTCATGGATCCCCTGATCCACATTGATGAGATCGTGCAGCACAAAATGCCCTCTTTGAACATCAGTTAAGCATTCAGAATTGCACACTGAATGCCCGAAAGCAGAAACCCGCTTCGCGCAGCATACGAGATGACTCGGCTCTATGAAAGCTGCGGCGCACTTCGACGACCGATTCGGAACGGTTACTGAATACCTTCAAACGCGGAGCCTACGCTTCGCCAGACCGGATCCGCCATGCTCTCATGGCCTGCTTGCGAAAGGTGAATTGAATCAAGTGTCGAATCGATTTTCTGAATCTAGTCGTGCGTTAACGCTGCAGTTCTCGGTGCATCCGCCCCCCGGATCATGCGAAACTGAGGGCTGAGGATGATCGCCTCCAGCGCAACCGAAAAACGATAGTGATGTGCCTGGAGCTGGCTCATCATTTCATCGATCAGCGGTTCGTCAGACAATTGCGTCGCTCGACCAAGTGCGTAGCCAAGCAGCCGTCGGCAGAAGGTTCGCAGGAACGCGTCACGGCGCGTATTCACCAGATAATTGCGGAGGCCATCCAATCCGTTAACCGGCGTCCCGTCAGGCAGCACGACATCCGTGTCGATTTCATGGCCCGACTTATCCGACGCTCGAAAACGACCGATGGTGTCAAATTGTTCCAGGGCGAAGCCAAACCCGTCAATGCGCTGATGGCATTTCATACACGCCGGATCGCTGCTGTGAAGCTCGGTCAGTCGGCGTTCCGTCAGATCGGACGGCACTTCTTCCGGCAGGACCGGCACACCTTTTGGAGGTCGGGGAAGTTTCTCACCCAGCAAAAACTCTGACACCCAGTTGCCGCGCAGAATGGGACTTGTACGTGATGCCCCCGACTGCTTCGAAAGTGTCGCCCCCATGGTCAGAATCCCCCCGCGTGAGACAGATCGTGTGCCATTGACGCGCTGCCAGCCTTCCCCTTCCAGTCCCTCAATGCCGTAGAATTTCGCGAGCTGCAGGTTCACGAACGTATGGTCCGCGTTGAGCAGATCCAGTACCGAGCCATCGTTGCGAAACAGGTCTTCAAAGAACCGGATCGCCTCTTCATACATCGCGCTGCGCAGTTCCTTGAATTCCGGATAATGCTGCTCACTCTTTTCATCCAGCTGATCGAAATCGCGGATGTGCAGCCACTGGCACCCGAATTCGATCGCCATCCGCCGCATTTTTACGTCAGTTAGCATCCGGTGCAGTTGTGCACGCAGGACGTCCGGCTGATGCAATGTCCCAGCCGAGGCGGCGGCACACAGTTGCTGATCGGGCAAGGATGACCATAAAAAGTAGCTCAGGCGATTGGCCAGTTCATTGTCACTGACCGGCGTCGCCGCATCGCCTGGCTGAGCATGCTCGCCGCGATACAGGAACGCGGGCGTGACAAATACTCGGGCCAGCAGCATGCGAATTGCCGCATCATGCGACAGTTCATGCGAGAGCAGCTTTTGATAGAGCTGCGGCAATTGCTCACGTT
>JAGQQS010000520.1 GCA_020426105.1 Planctomycetaceae bacterium | reverse complement strand
TGCACCACGATGGGGCCGTTTACCTGACTTTGATGATGATATAGTAAAAATGTTTCTGCGCACCCGTGGCTGCCCAGAATCGTTCGAAGATCGGGGCCTCCAGTGTCTGGCAGCCGGCTGATCCCGTGAAGCCACCTCGTCCGCCCTTGTGGAACAGAGTATCAATGGCATCAAGACCGTTTTGCAGCCCGACTTTCACTTTGTCATTGCCGTAAAGCCCGTCATGATTCGAGTCACGTTCGAGGCGGATTGTTTTGTACGGTCGCAGGATATTGCCACGTTTGGCGGAGTGACCTTTAATGAATTGATGAGTGCCAGCTGGAATTCTTCCCAAATCCACGACTCCGTCGCCATCGACATCCTTACCAAATGCTGCTGATTTGTTCGGGTTCTTTGCATCATACTTGTAAGCGGGCTCGGTATTGCCAGGAAACTCAACAGCAGTCCCACTAAAGGTCTGATCCTGACGCTGAACGATCACAAAGCGGTCGTCGTATCGGCCCAGCCCCATATGAGCCTTCGTTGATGTCTCCACTCGCAGACCCAGAATAACTTTTTCACCTCTCATGAACGCATGCACGGCTTCGGCCGTGGCATAAGAAAAGACATAGGCGGCCGCCAGATAGAAACGCTGTTCCGGAGTCCACGACTGAGTTGGCAGCAGATAGTTCGGCAGCAGGCCGCGGAGTTCCGCCCGCATAATCTCGCTGGCGAATTCCCCGGCCTCGACCAGCAATGTCGTGATGTCCTGCCAATGTTGTATGTCGAACGATGACTGAGCCTCATACCGGTCAAGCTTTTCCCGATTCGATTCAACATGTGTCGCCTGAGGAGATTTTCTGTTTTGGCGTCTTACACGAAGTCGATCCAGTAGCCGCATCGATATTCTCCAGATTGAGCTGATTCACCGAAATCACCGCATCGCGAACCAGTTCAATGTGTGCTGCGACTGCCAGCATCACAAAATGCCACGATATACAGCCGACATCCAATCACGCTGATATTCTCGCAACACATTGAGAATGGTAGATCCCTGATCTATTCACAGATTTTCACCGAAGCACTATGGTTGTCAAGCCAGGAAACCTGCGACGGATATAAAAATCTGCCCGGAAAAGGCGTCATCTCTGAATGCCTGACAACTCTCGAAATTCAACCCCGACAGGGATTTCCCAACAAAGCATGGGGGCGCCGTGAAAGCGGTGCACCGCTGGTGAAATTCACGTAGCCATCACACTCCGCTGTGATGAGCCCGGTCTCTCACATGCGAATCTGGCAAGGCCGGCTGGCTGATCAATAGCTTCGTCGATGAGTGTTGTTTGAGAAGCCGCCCAGGTCTGTTGAGCCAAAGGCTACCTCGGGGGCTCGTCTCGGCGGAGCGAGACGGCTACGTTGAACTGTCAGCTCTCGATGAGACGCACAGGTACGATGCACCGTGCCTGATGCAACTGTGTGGGCAATGGTGACCGATCAATGCCGGGGCACCGATCACGACATGAACTTTCGAGAATCATCGATGTCTGTGAGATAGATCACAAAGTATTCACTGTCAGGCATTAAGCTTGCCCAATGGACGAAAAAGGGCAAGACGCAAAAAACAATTCAAAGAGCAGAGACGTGTTCAATCTCGCAAATCCTGCTATCCTGCACTAAAAGCGAAAGGCATCAATGGCTTTCGTCGAACGCCCGCTCGCTCGCAGAGTTCTGCTGGAATTGGTCTTGCGTGATTTGTCGATTCAGGCGAATTTATGACTGAACGAATTTGGTGCATTCAAAAATGCCGATTGTTCGAGTTGTTACCCGCGGCCGACATTTCGTATCTTGAATCACGCGCTCGTGTGAAAACTTTTCCCGGGAATTCATCCGTCTATTTCCCTGGCGATGCCGCAGAATCAGTGTTTGTTCTGGTTGACGGACGCATTCGGCTCTATTCGACTACGCCGGAGGGCAAGCAGGCTATCCTGGCGATTATTGAACCGGGCGAGTTGTTCGGAGAACTGGCCCTGCTCGGATCCGATGAACGTGACGAACATGCCCAGGCTGTTGGAAAGTCGAAAGTGGTGTCGATGCCTCGCGACGCCGTAGAGACGGTACTCCTGAGGAATGCACACGTTTCTCTGGCAATCACGAAGTTTATCGGCATGCGTCGCAAACGACTGGAGCGGCGACTTCGTAACCTGCTTTTTCGGTCGAATCGAGAACGCCTCGTCGGACTCTTATGTGAACTGCTGGAACTGTATGGCCAAAAAATTGACGAAGGTCTGTTGATCAATATCAAGCTTTCCCATCAGGACCTTGCCGGACTCATTGGTATTACCCGCGAGTCCGTGACATTGACTCTCGGAGAACTTCAGCTCGAACGGCTGCTGACTGTGGGGCGACAACGCATCGTAATACTCAACCCGGACAAACTGGCTCGGGCGGCCGGGGAGAAACCGTGCCCACTACCTGGTGACAAGCAAGGG
>JAGQQS010000519.1 GCA_020426105.1 Planctomycetaceae bacterium | reverse complement strand
AATCAAAAAAGGGGATGAATCGTAGTGGACGAGGCCGCGAGTCCCTGCCTTGCAGGGCTGACCGGGACTCGTCGCCTCGTCCACTACCCCAGGTTCTTAGTTTGACGGAGTATCGGACAAAGACCATTAAGCGACCATGAATCCAGCGTGGAAGCGGGTGATTTCATGAAACGTCACCCTCTTCCATTTGTCGCCATATGGGCTTGACAAGTCCCGTTTGATTTGGCAGCAATTGCCGGTTCGCTTCTTGACCGGCAGAAATTCTGACATAGTATGTGTGGAACAAGGGCCCCGCGTTTGTCAATTAACCTGTTTAAGGAGGTTCATTAAGTCTCAGGACAGCGCGGTAAAGGAGATTCTGAAATGTTAGTATTGTCAAGGAAGAGAAACGAAAGCGTCATTATTAATGACAACATCGTGGTCACCGTCATAGACGTCCGCGGTGATAAGGTGCGGATTGGAATCGAAGCACCTCGGGATGTTTCCGTACATCGCCAGGAAGTTCTGGAAGCGATTCTCAGCGAAAAGCTGAAGTTTTCTGACAAACCTTCCGAAGAATCCTCGGGGTCGGTGGCGATCTGATTTGAATACCGTCGTGATGTTGCGTATTCTGCTCCCCGCGGGCAAAATTCCGGGATTGTGTAAGGCCCCATCGTCTAGTTAGGTCTAGGACATCGGATTTTCATTCCGGTAACAGGGGTTCAAATCCCCTTGGGGTCATACCTCGGTTCCAACGAACCGAGGTTTTTTTATGCCTGCATTTCAGATCCGCCACGGCGGAGTCGGACGAGGCCACTTGCTTGTGTGGTCAGATTGTTCAACAATGCCGGGAAATTGCCTGCCAGATTTTGAACGACATGACAGACAGCGTTTCGGCGAACAGTTATTCAGTCCGACGCACGGCGGAGTGACCAGTTTGGTCTCGCAGTCCTTCCAGAACCAGTATCTCTCGGACCCGGATGTTCAGCTGATGCTGAAAGTGTCGATGGGGGACAACGCCGCGTTCGAACAACTGGTTCTCCGCTATCAGGACCGTCTGGTCGGTTTTTTCTTTCATCTGATCCACGACCGTTCTGCCTGCGAAGATCTGGCGCAGGAGGTCTTTTTGCGTGTTTATAAGTCCCGTGAACGCTACGAACCAACCGCTCGTTTCTCCACATGGCTTTTCCGAATCGCCCATAATCTTGCCAGCAACCAAAAACGGGGAGCCGCCCGGCGACGTGAAATTTCACTTGCTGTTCAGTCCGACGACAACGATTTACGTCCATCTCAGGAGGATGTCGCTGACAAATCTGCTCTGATGCCCACGCGCCAGGCTGATTCGAGCGAGATCCGCGATGTGGTGCGAAAGGCCGTGGCAGAATTGAGCGACGGACAGCGTACAGCCGTCATCCTGCATAAGTTTGAAGAAATGAGTTACGAGGAAATCGGAGAAATCATGGGGCTGGGTACCGTGGCCGTGAAATCTCTGCTGTCGCGGGCTCGTAGTAAACTCAAGGAATCACTGGAGCGATTCTTATGATTTTCCCGGATCCATGCCGTCGAGTTTCAGACACTGACAACAACCAATTTAGATGACAGACGAAAATCACAACCTCGAACACGACGCGATCGGGAACTCCGACGATCCTCAGATCACGGAGCTGGTCGCATACCTTGATGGCGAGCTGCCGGAGCAGGACGCCGACCGGGTTGAGCTCTTGCTGCAGGTCAACGCGCCACTTCGACGAAATGCAGAGACTCTGGACCGCACCTGGCGGATGCTGGACGCTCTGGGAGAAGCCACAGCCAGTGGCGATTTCACCCAAAAGACGCTCGTTTCCATTTCAAGTGTGCCAGCAGAACGTGACACGCGCGGGGTGACCGGTCTTCGCCTCGCAATTCGGGATGTACTCACCGGGCCTGTGGTTGCCCGCGGCCTGATCTGGTGCCTGGCGGGGTTCTTCGCCTGTTCCGCGGGCTTGCTGCTGTCGCGAAATGCGCGACGTGAGCGGACAGATCCCAGGGATGCTCAGCTGCTGAAAGATCTGGACCTGTATCGGCAATATCCAAAGCTCTGGCATATTCCTGATGTGGAATTTCTCAAGGAAATTTCCGCCGGCGCCGAGAGTTCAACAGAAACAGAGGAGCGGCCGTGAGTCCATCACATCTGGTCCGGGACATCATGCTTCCACTTGTCTGTATGGTCATCGGAGGGGCAGGGGCCATCGCTGTCACTGGCAGCAGCAGCGAGGAACACAGGCTGCTCAACCGCCGCCTGACGGAATTCCGTGAACTGAACACATACGATCAGAAAATGGTGAAAGCGAGTTTCGCAGAGTTTTCAATCCAGACGGAAGAACGAAAACTTGAATTGCGTGCGCTGCACACAGCAGTTCAGCAGAATCCTGAGCTGAAGCTCGGACTGGAGCAATACTTCGAGTGGTGGTCGGCTCTGTCCCAGGAAGACTGGGACAACTTTCCGGACATGAGTCGCGAACAGCAAATCGCTTTCGCGCGCGCCCGCATGAACAAGACGTCTGAGTCAGAAAAAACGATCGTCGTCGATTTTGCTGACTGGGGGCGAACTTCAATGCAACCGCTGCATCTGACAATCGATGAATGCAGAAAAATTATTACCGATTCCCTCCGGGACACGCCGATCCCTTCAGAGATCAACGATGAAATCCAGCAGCTACAGCTGCCTGAACATCGCTCCCTCGCTCTCGCGCTGTGGCTCTTTGACCGGTTTCGAAACAATATGGATCGCGCGGCATTGGCGGTCCAGAGTGACCACATTCTGCAGGCTGTACTCGCCAACGTGAGCGATGAGGCATGGAAACACCAGTTTCAGCAGATCGTTGCCGATAATGCCGACCGAACGTTTCTGAAATTCTGGATGTTTCGAAATCTGCTTGTCATCTTCGATCAGGTGACGGTAACCCTGGGTAATCGATTGACGAAACAATTTCCCGTTTCGGATGCAGAGATCGTGTCCGCATTCGTCAGCCTGGACGACAAGATTCGGCAACATGCGCTGATGACAATGCCATCAGACGAAGCACGGATGCGGCTGGAACTGCTGGCCCAGTCGCACCGCACTCAGACGCCCGAACAAAAGCTGCTCGTGAAATATATTGCTTTCGCCCGAGATCGCCAGCGGGTCATTGGCGCGATCACCTTCGGGCTGGGTAACCGATCGCCGCGGAACGGCAACAGCAATCCGCCAGCGCGATCCGGAGATCGGCTGCCATGAATTATCGCGACACGAACCAACAGGCCTGGAATCGTCTGGCGGACAGTGGCAGCCTGTTTGCCCGCGTGGCCACTGACGAAGAATGTCGCTCGCCTCTGCAGGTGCTCGATGGACGCGGCTGGCTGCCTGAATCTGTCGCTGGTCTGAACGTGCTGTGCCTGGCATCGGGCGGAGGCTGGCAGTCAATCCTGTATGCCGCTGCGGGCGCCAACGTGACGGTTGTTGATCTCAGCGAATCGATGCTGAAACTGGATGCGCGCGAGGCCAAACGCAGAGGATTTAAGATTCAGACAGTTCAGGCGTCAATGGATGATCTGACCATGTTCGCAGACGAATCTTTCGACATCGTTCATCAGCCTGTCAGTACCTGCTATGTCCCGGATCTGAAACCGGTGTATGCCGGAATTGCGCGCGTCATTCGCAGCCACGGTTTGTATATCAGCCAGCACAAGCAACCGGTCAGCCTGCAGATCAGTCACCGTAATGAGCGACAACAGTTTGTGATTGGGATCGAATACTATCACGAAGGTCCGTTGCCTCAACAACAGGATACCTCGTATCGCGAATCCGGTGCCACGGAATATCTGCATCGCCTCGAACAGATTGTTGGCGATTTGTGCCAGGCTGGGTTTCTGATCGAAGACCTGCGTGAACCGAAACGCGCCAACTATCAGGTGGATGTCTCCCATTTCGGATATCGGGGTCGATTTGTGCCGCCTTATGTACGCATGAAAGCACGACGAATCGAAAGGCCGACTGCCGGCTCTGAGTCCCAGACGACTGCTACTTCCAGAATCTGGACCCCGGGAACCCCACTGCCGCCATCTCCGCAATAGAAAGGCCGCCGGAAGATCTTCGGATTTTCCGTTTTTATTCTCCAGCGGATTCTGCCGAAGCGCTGTAACCTGTTTTCTACAATCAGCTTACGCCATTATTATGAACATGATTTTGCGGCAGAAACATATTGACCCGTTTTAGCGATCGTCGTACTGTTCGTGCCGTCAGGAGCGAGTGCTGAAAAGAACTTCATCCCGGCACTTAAGCGAGCCAATCGCCCCCGGAAGTAGCTAGAGTCCTCCGCCCCCCTGGGATTCGCTGCTTCCGGGATTTTTTTTGCGCTGCGAGCGCCACGAGCTGTCTCGTACCATTGCGGGCACATCGGAAATCCACTTCGAATCCGCGTGCGACCGTTGTCAGATCCCGGAAATACTGCCGCCAGACTCTGTCTCGGTGGCACTTCTTCGTGGCCAGTGGCGGATCTGTCCTGTACGCTGTGTGGAAGAATACAATCGCTCGATGTCGACTCTTGCTCAGGATTCCCTCCTTCGTATGGAACATGCAATGGACCTGTTGACGAAAGAATTCGCAGGGGCTCCGCTGGAGAGACCCCTTCGGCATCAGATATCAGTGATTGGCGCGGCGATTTGCATGATGTTTTCCCCTGGCTGTGGCGGTTCGCCAGCATCTTCCCCAGGAACTGAGGACCAGAATCCGACATCGGCGGCCGATTCATCGATCCATCAACCCCTTGCCGATTCCGCTGTCACCGCGGCCACGCGCGGCGACTCATCGGCCGCGACGGCAGAACACGGCCGTAGTGAACTTTGGGTCGATGACAAAGGACAAAAGTGGTTCGGGGACGTTCCTATGGACGTGTTTTTTGCCGAACCATATGCCATTGTCAGCGATGTCACACCGATCAAGGTCAATGCGGCGGCGAGTGGATCCGGCGAGATCAAGAATGATGTTGCTGCCGATGTTTCCAATAACGCGGATGCACAATCGGCAACCCGCGAGAGTTCCTGGAGCGATTTGATCTCAGCGTCGGAACTCGACGATGAGGTTAAAACCATCCGCAACTTTCTGAACGAGAATCTGCAGTCGGTGAGTAACTACAACTCTTCGATGTTGATGATTCCTCCCAAGGCCGCCACACTGGGTGCCCTGGCGGGTGTAGCGATGGAGCTTCCGGATTCTGTGTCCTGGAAAGACGATGCAAAGTACATCCGCGACATCGCCAAAAAAATGAACTCGGACACCCTTCGCTCGGGACCAAAAGATCAGAAGCGATTGTTTGGACTCTATGAAACGTTGTCTGATATCCTGAACCGTTCGCGACCGGCAGACCTTGAGGAACCACCCGCGTCCGACGGCTTCTCCGAGGTCTCAGAAATGCGACTGCTGATGCGCCGCATGGAAGAAGCGGAAAAACGGCTGAAGACGGAAGCAGGGATCGAGAGCGCATTTGCCTCCCGCGGCGATCTGGTGAACCACGAAGCCACGTTGATGGCGACGCTGGCCAAAATCGTCACACTACCAGGTTACGGTTACGAAGACGATCCGAAATTCAAAAACTACGCTGGTGACGTGCTTCAGGCAGCACTGGCGGTTAAGTTGGCGGCCACGGACCATAACTTCGCAGACTACGAACTCGCACTGACGAAAATCTCAACGACCTGCAGTAGTTGTCATTCCGACTACAAAAACAACTGATATTCCGGGAGACATCCTTGAAACCCACACTGTTTACCATCCACGTCTCTATCTGTCTGTTTATCGCCGTGCCGGTTTCGCGGGCCGATATCATCGTGATGAAGTCCGGCCAGCGAATTGAGGGTGAAGTTCTGAAGGTACAGAAAGACACCGTGTTTGTAGATGTCGGTGTGGACGTGATCCGCATTCCGGTCACGCAGATTCAGGAGCGAATCAGCCAGGAACCCGCGAAAACAGAAGCTCCGACAACCGACAGTGGTGTGTTCATGACGGCTGATCTGCCGGAGCGTACAGTCAAGGAACTGGTGACGAAATTCGGTGAGGGCGTCGTGTTGATCGAAACACCGGATGGCCTGGGTTCCGGCTTTATTATCAATGAACGCGGCTACTGTGTGACAAACTACCATGTTGTTGAAACACAGACGCGCGTCGCTGTGACGATTTTTCACCGCAGCGACAATGGTGATTTTGAACGCCGCTCCGTCCGCGATGTCCGGATTCTTGCCCTCAATCCTTATTTCGATTTTGCCCTGCTGGAAATCCCTGCGCAGGAAAATCTTACGTTCCGTCCGGTTTACATTGCCGAGGACGACAGTCATCGTGAAGGAGATGCGGTTTTCGCGATCGGCAGTCCCCTGGGTCTGGAACGGTCAGTCTCCGAAGGAATTGTGAGTACCCGCAATCGCAACATGAATGGAATTGTCTACATCCAGACGACCGCTCAGATCAATCCCGGGAACAGTGGAGGGCCGCTGTTTAACGACAGGGGGCAGGTCGTCGGCGTAATTAATATGAAGCTCAGCTTTGGCGAAGGACTGGGGTTCGCAATCCCTGTATCGTACCTGAAACATTTTCTACGTAACCGGGATGCATTTGCATTCGACCGCACAAATCCCAACACCGGATATCACTACCTGGAACCACCACGGAGGACAAATCCGAATCAGCCGGCAGTTGTAGCGAAAGAAGTTGAGTCGCCCTCAAAATAGACGGCTCTGGGCAAAGAGTTTGATCGGCATACGGAATTCCCGGGTGCGGTCGGTTCGAAAGGGTACAAAAGTACCATCCACCCGGATTCGACCGTTTCAGATAATCATCCAGCGACATCGGCAGCACGTTCTTCGTACTTCTTTGCGTCTCTGTGTGGCTGAAAAACAAGGCACGCGCAGCTCGAGTTTTGCCAGCCACGAAAAACACGAAGAGACACAAAAAATCGCAGGGCATCTCTGCATGTTGTCCAGTCTTGACCGCGATAGATATTTTCAGACTGCTACCCAGACCATCTTTGCGCTTGGTTTGCGTAAAATCTGCTAAAGGGCCTTAAAGCCACATAATGCTCGGACCGTCTTCACGGTCCGGCAAATATTGGGCATTCAATCCCCAGGCTGAAGCCTGGGGCTACACGCTGTCGCTGCATTCGCAGCGAGTAACACGATTTCTGTCTGGAAAGGATGAATCGCAAATCGTGCTGATATCTGCGACGTGGGGATTGAATTTTTTCTTCGACTTTGAAAAGTGCAGAAGGTGGATGGGTACAATTTTTCTGCCACACCGCAGAATTCTCCACGCCGCCCCGAAAACATCCGCATTCAACTACCGCTACGGGGCCACTGTTTCCACGGCGCACACACTTCTGTTACTGCGCGTCGTGACGGAACTTGAATAATTTTTCCAAAATCAGGCAAACTGAAAGTCTCAGCCTCGCCAAAACGACGAACAGCCTTCCCAGATTCACGCCCTTGCCTGAACCACACGACCGGATCGATACCGCAGCATTCTCGGAAGAACCAGATTTGTCCGCATAACTGCTTTGCCGGAACCAATCACTTCCGCCGATACGATTGGAAAGCTTGATTCTGTCACGTTCAGCGCGGTGATGGTCTCGTTCAAGGGTGAGGTCCGAGCTCTGGAAGGCAATGTCGATGTCTCAGCATCAGAAACGTATCTACGGCGGCTTATGCATATTTCTGGCGGCGACACACGTCGGATGTGCCGGAAGCGGTCTGAAAAATATGTTCACGAGGAACGGAATCGACGGCTATCATTCGCTGGACGAACTGGAAGCCGCAGAATCCGAATCGGAAGAACAAAAACCTTCGGTGGCGACCCGACTCGCATCGTGGAGACCCTTTGGTGCAGCCGAATCAGACAACGCAGAAACATATGCGGACGCTGACCCCAGGACGGGTACAGCAGAAGCAGATAGCGCAAACTCAGAATCTACGGATTCAGGCCGTAGTCGGCGATTTCCTGCACTGGCCTTCTCAAAGCGGGACAACGTGACACCTGATCCGTTTCTCGGCGCTGAGCCGGACCATTCTGATCGTGCCGATACACCGGCATCGCCCGCGGCCGCTGAGCAGAAGATGGCAAAAGCAGACAGCAAACGTTCTCCCGCAAGCAACGAATTGGGAACTGAGCGCGACATCGCATCCCGATCCGGAACAGCAACAGACAAGATCGCAGCGCAGGTTCCGCCTGGCAAAAAATCTGACGCGGCAGACGCGGTTGCGTTGCACGATGTCCGGAAGTCGGATGCGGAAGACAGCACGACTTCAGCCGAAGACAGCTCGCTGTCAAAGCGATTCGAACAGCATTTCCTGCTGAATTCGGTCGGTACTGTTGCCAATTCTGATGCAGGCAAAGTTGCCACGACTAAGTTAGAATCGAAAAAACGCAATGTCGCCGAAATCGCAGATCGCCAGATCGATGAGTTCCATCATCTTCTCGCATCCGACCCGACTCCGAATGCAGAGCATTCAGGTGGGGATCGCAAGGTAAAAACCGCTGCTCCGGCTGCCGCAAAACTTCACAACGCGGCTCCTGAAGATTCGGCCGACTCGCTGTTTGCGTTTGATCAGCTCATCGGCCACGAAGGTGACGAAAGCACACACAAAGCGACTCAGGTCGCACACACGACTGTACAGGTAACAAAAGACGTGTCATCTTCACGGGACGTTGATGTGGCTGATGCAGAGGCCCTCTTTGGAGCCGCCGCCGCACGCCAGAATTCACGTGCAAAACAAGCCGCTGAGGCAACCCGGCCTGGTGCCGTCGCAGGCTCCGCGACGCGTTCCAACGCCTGGTCACAGGCCGCTGAGAACGCAGACGGTTTTCAGTGGAATGACTCGCCTTCAGTGACGACGGCGCTTGCGTTGGATGAAAACTCAGAAGACGCGACGGACGCATTTACACGCCACATTCGCTCGAACACGAGCGCCGCTCCTCATCAGGCCGACAACGCAGGATTCGCAGCGCGCTCGGCATCCGCAGACCATGTCCCGGGTAAAAGTGCCTTCGCCGTGCAAACCGCCAATGTGCGACTGAGAAACGCTTCTGCCTCAAGGAACGACCATCAGGTCGTCACAGCAGACTACGGCACAAGCAGCCCCGCAGGAGTTGTGCAGCCCGCGACGAGCGAATTCTCCGCGGCAGAAAATGCCAGCCTGATAACTGCTCCAACCGCCCCGGTCGATGACATGGATTCTTCCGCAGATGTCGGTTCACACGCTGTGCGCCCTGGACTGGTGCAATCATTCTCAACTCGTAACTGGATGCTGCTCATTGGTGGCATAATCGTCATCGCACTGTTATTCGCGCCAGGTCGTACAAAGCCTGTGACTATGAATAACTGACGAATGATCCGGTAGTAGAACTCCCAAATATTGCTGAGGACTCCCGCCCGACACTGCAGATGCGACGTAGTGTAATCTGTATTAGCCGGGACTTAATGTGGTCCGTCGGCAGTACTCTGACATTAAGTCGCTGGCGCACGGTCCCGCAAGTCCGGGATCGCAGCAGGAGTTTTTTGATGACTCAGGATCCCTGGAGCCGTCCTACCGTCGATGACCTTCGCCGCATTCTCGAAAGCATCGGAAAAGTTAATGTTTCCAACTGCCGGGCGAACGAACGGCTGGAACTGTCCGTACCAGCAGAAATCCGTACGCAACGCGGAAATACAATTGCCGCAATGACCCGTGAAATCAGCCGGACAGGCATCGGGATGCTGCACCGCGGAGCAGTGACTCCAGGCGATGTCATTGTCCGCATGGCCAGTGAGACCCGCGAATTCCAATACAACGTTCGCGTCGAATGGTGCTCTCCCTGCGACAACGGCATGTTTATGAGCGGTGGAAGGTTTCTGCCAAATACGGCGGAAACCTAAAAGCCCCCGCTGTGTCGCCTGATTTGCAGCAGAATCAGCGTGAATTCTGATTTCAACCCGCTTCGGAAGTCTGACGCCCTCCGGGACCAAAAGCGCGGCCCATGTTCAGCGACAAAATACTTCACAGCGTTGCCCGAAGCCACGCAAAACAATACTACGCGTATTCAACTGAATACGTGTACGCGTAATTGTGCGTGCCGCATGTTGCGGGAAAACGCATACATTGATTGCTGCGTGGTGGGCTGAATCGAGTATCATGGGGAGCAAGGCCTCTGATACCTTTTCTTGTTTTCAGCGCCGTGCGGCTGCCGGTCAGTGGTTGATGCTGTGCGGCTGCACCAACAGCTAAACTGACGTTTATCATGAACTCGCAACGATTTGAAGATACTCGCGCAGCGGGCCTGCGTCGGCGGTGGTTTCTGAACGACTGTGGGCTCCGCCTGGGAGCCATCGCGGCCGGAGCACTTTTGTCGGCGGATTCAGCGAAGGCCGGACGGGGCATCGAGAACGCTGCCAATCCGCTGGCACCCCGGCAGCCGCACTTTTCGGGCAAAGCCAAACGTGTCATTTACATGTTCAATGCTGGTGCTCCCAGTCATCTGGAGTTGTTCGACAATAAACCGGAACTGACCCGGCGCGATGGGCAGCTGCCGCCGGCAGAATTGCTTCAGGGGTACCGGGCGGCATTCATCAATCCCAATTCAGCGTTGCTGGGTCCGAAGTTCAAGTACGAAAAGCATGGTCAATGCGGGATGGAATTGAGTGAAGTTCTGCCGCACACGGCGAAACTGGCGGACGATATCTGTCTGATTCGATCGATGCAGACGGACGCCGTCAATCACGCGCCTGCTCAAATTATGATGAACACCGGCTCGCAGCAGTTTGGGCGGCCTGCCTTTGGATCCTGGACTCTTTACGGGCTGGGAAGTGAATCGGCTGATCTGCCGGGCTTCGTGGTGCTTACAAGTGCAAAAGGAACCAGCGGCGGCGCCAGCAATTATGGCAGCGGATTTCTGCCGACGATGTACGGGGGCATTCCCTTTCGCAGCAAAGGCGACCCGGTTCTGTATCTGTCGAATCCTGCCGGAATTGACAACGAAGCGCAACGCACCTCGCTGGACACACTCAATCGCTTGAATAGTCTGGCGTACCAGGCAGCCGGGGATCCGGAAATTGCAGCGAGGATTCAAAGCTACGAGATGGCGTATCGTCTCCAGACCAGTGCACCGGAGTTAATGGATCTCGGAAGCGAGTCTAAGGAAACGCTCACACGATACGGGATTAAGGATCCCGGCGAAGCGAATTATGCGCGTAACTGTCTGTTGGCGCGACGGCTGATCGAGCGTGGTGTGCGGTTTGTACAACTTTTTCATGAAGCATGGGATCAGCACGGCAACCTGACGGCCGGAGTTCGTCAGAATGCGCTGGACACCGATCAGGCCAGCGCCGCTTTGGTCGCCGATCTGAAGGAACGCGGTCTGTTGCAGGATACAATCGTCGTGTGGGGCGGGGAGTTTGGCCGGACCCCGATGGTACAGGGCGGTAATGATGGCAGGGACCATCACAATCGGTGCTACAGCGTCTGGCTGGCAGGTGGCGGCATCAAACCGGGACACGTGCACGGGCAAACCGATGAGTTGGGTTTCAACGTTGTCGAAAATCCTGTCCATGTTCACGATCTCAATGCCAC
>JAGQQS010000518.1 GCA_020426105.1 Planctomycetaceae bacterium | reverse complement strand
ACCTGCGACCAGATCCGCATTTCTCGAACGGCAACACGTCGATGTTGAGCGGACGTCCGCTCTTGTGGTTCGCCTGACGGCGAAAGTCCAGCCCGGCAGGCTGGACCTACCGAAATCCGCGACTGCACCCTCCCGTGATGTCGGTGATGAAGACGATGGTCGTCGTTGCCGATGGCTATTATGCTTTCGGCATATGATGGTGCTCCATCGAGGAACGCCTGAAACAACACACCGAATATTCTGTACGCATTCACGGAGAATCAATATGCAGGCTGTTCACGCTGACGAGCTGCTACGGGTGCCATAAGGCTTCGGACAAACCTTATTTGCGTCCTCGAATTCCTGATCATCCTGCGTCAGCCATGATGAACTTTGATCCAAACGCGACGTGACCAAAGTGAACAGCACTTTCGTGACGTCCCACGCAAACCGCCACCAGTGAATCGCCCTCGAAAGAATCACAAGTCCATAACGGCAACAGACTATGAAGATCAAGACACGATAAGGGCGTCTGTGGACTTCCCGCCCTGCGGTAGAAGCAATTTGATCCAGCTGGATCCGACTTTCGTTGTCAGTTGCTGAAAGTTGATTTAGAACTGTCCCAACGGATTGTTTCAGCCATCGAAAGAAAGAATACCCAATGAGTCAATCTGCTTTGTCCTGTCCGAAGTGCAGCGGTGAAATGATTCAGGGTACAGTTGTAAATCTTTGGGGAAGAGTGAGTGTTCCAGGTAGCAGATGGATAGAGGGAATTACGGAAATATCTTTTTTGGGCGGTGCGCAACTGCCACGTGGAAAAAGGCCGATTCCAATCGGTACATTTCGCTGCCAATCCTGTGGTTACCTCGAAGCATATGCGCGTCAGAATTTGCAGTGAAGTGATGCAAGCTGCAGGACACACGATCCTCAACTCGTTGCACTCGCCGAGGAACCACAGATACAAGGCACTTTCAAAAATGAGGTCAGACAACTCTTGCATCCGGCAATAAGATCGCTGCGATTAAGCGATACAGAGAGCAAACAGAAGTTGGTCTGGCGGAAGCAAAGGCGGCTGTTGAGTCACTCGAGGCTGGTGGTCCACTTACTGAAAGAGTTCGCCCTGATGGTCTGACTGGTCAGATTGTCGGTCTGCTTGGCAGAGGCGAGAAGATCGAAGCTGTGAAATTGTATCGGAATCAATCCGGTTGCGGTCTGAAAAAAGCGAAAGAGGCGGTTGAACGAATCGGCGAACAGAATGGCATTCGATCATCATCAGGAACAGGGTGTCTGGGAGTTGTTCTATTGGGGATCGTGGTAGCGGTTGGACTGCTGAGTTGAGAGATGCCGCAGTATGCGGTGCCAAGAAATCATTTCGCTGAGCCACCAGGCTCAGATCCTCTGTGAAGTGACGCTCATTTGTGTTGACCAGGAACAGTATTCACTGTGAACAATTTGGGACGACGTGTGTCTTGCCACGATGACACGTTCCATTCACTATTCCCCAGTATACTTTGAGTTTGATATCCGGATTATTGAATTGCGCCATCGGCCCATACGTGCCGGGAGCAATCTTGAGTCGAATGACTACTTATAACGCCGTGGATTCTGGATATGAACTCGCAGGTCCGGGCTGTGGCGATCCAGAGAGCGGCGTGAAGAAAAGTATTATGGCTCAGTATCCTCGGCCATCGTGTCTTGACAGTTTGGAATGCACATCGTTGGATTATTCCACCGAAAAATCATAGGAGTATCGGGCGACATGAAACAACTCAGCATCTTGCTGTCTCTTTCGGCACTGTGCCAGTTCTTGTTTGCTGATGAACCAGTCCGTGAACGCATCGAGTGGATCGATGTCTGGATAACGGACGCAGATAAAGACGATCTGCCCCGAGTACTGTTTGTCGGAGATTCGATCACCAGAGGGTATTTCGGTGGTGTCGAAAAGCAATTGGCAGGAAAAGCCTACTGCGCCCGGCTGACGACATCCAAATGTGTGTCCGATCCCACGTTCAACGACGATCTCCTGCTTTTGTTAAAACAGTACAAGTTCAGAGCAATCCACTTTAACAATGGTCTGCACGGCTGGGGTTATACTGAAGATCAATTCCGAGACGGGCTTCTCAGGACTGTGGCAGCCGTTAAGCAACAATCAGGTGACGCCAAGTTCATCTGGGCGACAACTACACCAATGCGTGAAAGCAGCGACCTGCAACGGTTCAGTGAAAAGACGGAACGTGTCAAAGTGCGGAACAAGCTCGCAGATGAGATCATGAAAGAAAATGGAGCTTCGACGAATGACCTGTTTGAACTGGTGGACGACCATGCTGACTGGCAATCGACAGACGGCGTTCATTTCAACGCCGCTGGGAATGAAGCACTGGCGAAACAAGTGGCGGAAAGCGTGTCGGAGAGTTTGCGATTGCAGCGTTAAACTGGTGATGTTAAGCCGTTGGTGTATGAGCGTTGGTTTTGACGCACCGTCGTCGTGAATTTTGAACCCATCTCATCGATTCGGCGAAGAATAGAACTCGGGCGAACAGATACTTGGCAAGGTACAGTGTCCGTGACCCAGCAGAATCCATTCAAACGAATACTGTGCGAGCCTTTGCATGGAGTTTAGCTGATCGCCGTCAGTCTCGCTTCTCAACAGATATGGCATTGTACGCAAAATCCTCCGTGAATTAGACTTCCCGTGCGGTTATCGGTAGGAAGCTTCGGAACGGAGAATTGAGTATGAGACATCTATTGGCTTTGAGCCTGTGTTTAGCATCCACGGTTCTGGCGAGTGGTGATGAACTCGATGCCAGCTTCGATGCAGTATCTGAGCCGGGCGCTGATAGTACGAATGCTCAGCGTCCAGTTGCCGTTTCTGAAGGAGAGGGAGAGACGCAGAGAGACGATACGACCCTATGGCGCCCCCGATTGCAGATCATATTAAACTCGATCACAGGTTTTCCCAGAACAAAGACCGTCAAGGAACAAGTAACAGTTTCAACGGACGTCGAATCCGGGGCAAAACCGGGTCGATCGGTTGTCTACCGAGAGGTGGAACTACAGGTATTGGCGATGTCGATGGGCAAAATTGCCACCCTTTATTGTGACAGCATGACGTTGAATGTTTTGGAAGGTGGGGACACACCAAAGTACAGTCTTGAGTGCAAGTCACGTGTTAGCATCAGGCTCAACGGAATTGTCATCGACGCTGATTCTGCATCCTTTGATGACGGAAAATGTGAGTTAGTGAATGCAACACTGACACAGGGCGATACGACTGCGACGGCACCGAAACTGACACTCTCCGTGCCAATTCATGGCGTTCTGACGAACTCGTTTGATCGCCCTATACCTGAAAATCCTCCTGCCGTGAATCTAAGCAATCCACCAGATCCCATTGGTGGGGGTCTTCGCCCTGTGCCAGATCCCATTTCTTCTCCGAAAGGTTTTGACTCTACAACACGGACGTTTTAGATGAACTCCGCAGGCGTTGAAATGTGCCGGCGCACTTCCACCCAGATTTC
>JAGQQS010000517.1:7578-16156 GCA_020426105.1 Planctomycetaceae bacterium | reverse complement strand
ACTCGCCAAGTGCCGTCAATATGATCCTGGCAGGATCCAATTGATGACTGTTCCTTTGGCGTAGGGAAGATTGAGATTACAGCAAAGGCTATTTGGGAAACAACTTACATCGATTCTTTAGTCATTGGCACAGGATCTGATATTGAATAGATCGACGACACCAGGGTTTGGTGTGTTAACAATCTTCGATCAAGACGAAAGGTCATGGCCATGAACACGAACTGGACACGCGGTTTGAGTCTCGTCGGCCTGCTGCTGGCATCAAGTGCCACAACCCAGGCAAACGACATTGTCGATTTCTTGCAGGCGCTCAACGGAAATTCGGGCCGCCGAAATCCGCCCGTTGTGGTGCAGCCGGTCGGCGGTCGTGGTCATGCCCAGGTTCACCAGGGCCATGGACACGGGCCGGGGTTCAGCAGACCGGGGTTCGAGCGTCCGCCTGTAGATCTTCATCGACGTCCGTCAGTCAGTGCACCCGTCCGCAGTGGTGTGCAGTTCGATCTTCGATTTGCAGCCAATGGACGGCCGTCCGGAGGATACTCGCGACCGATTTATGTTCCCGCACAGTCTCCCGTCCAGGTACTGCCTCCCGTCCAGGCATATCCACCCGTGACGTCTTATCCGGCGCTGCCTCGGCCTTCGTTCGCCGTGGGGCAGTTCGTGGACTGCCAGGTTCCGCTGGCGACATGCGTCAGAGTGGAAGATGAATGCAATATCGCTCCAAATGCAGTGCCAGTCGTCATTGCCGTGAGAGATCCGCACTTCAGCCGACACGACGCATGTGAACGACTGGTGTTTGTGCAGGTTTTCGTACCACCATGCCCGTTGAGGAAGTTGCAGATTTCACCATGTAAAACCCGGATTAGCCTTGACTATGGTCAGTTTGAAGTAGACATCAAGTCTGTCAACGGCATGGTCGTGATTGACTATGACAACTAAAAGCCCGAACGGACTCCCGTGGATCCGGCAGGGAGCACAACATGGTGATTCCTGGACGGATCAGAGGGATCCGGGGTGCATTGATGCTTAAAAGCCTGCTCATCATCTGTGACAGCAGTAAACGACCCAATCATGAATTCCTGCCGCGGCAACGCGAGCAGGAATTTTTTTTGTGGCTCCAAAATCGATAAGTACAGGCTCCGCGGCGGGATAACCTTGAAACCTTCGCGTCTGCGGCAGAAAATCGGTATGATGCCACGTCGCTTTTGAACACCGATCTCCGGAGTCTGTCTGATGATAAGGCAAAGTACATTCCTGTTCAGTTGCACTGCCCTGGTGCTTACCATTCCAGGTTTACGCGCTCAGGCTCAGGGGGAAATAGAATTTAACCGTGACGTGCGGCCGATTCTGGCGGCGAACTGCTTTGAATGCCATGGTTTCGACGCCAAAACCCGTAAAGCGGATCTGCGGCTGGATACCCCGGAAGGGGCCTATGCGGATCATACTGGATCGACCGCGGTCAAGCCTGGCGATCTAACGCAAAGTGAACTCTGGAACCGCGTTACCAGTGGTGACGCTGATGTCGTTATGCCGCCACCGGAGTCAAAGAAATCGCTCACCGCTGCTGACAAAGATATATTGCGGCGCTGGATCGAACAGGGAGCTCAATACCAGAAACACTGGGCCTTTGAGCTACCCAGGACATCAGGTGTTCCTGAAGTGAAAAACCCTGAATGGGTCCGAACTCCGGTGGACGCATTCATCCTGTCAAAGCTTGAGCAGCACATGCTGGTACCCCAGCGGGAAGCCGATCGGGAAGTCCTGATTCGCCGCGTCGCTTTCACGCTCACGGGACTGCCACCGACAATTGCAGACGTGGATGAATACCTTCACGACACAGCGTCAGACGCCTACGAGAAGATGGTGGATCGTTATCTGGCGTCTCCGCATTTTGGTGAAGAGCAGGCTCGTCAGTGGCTGGACGTCGCACGGTATGCAGACACACATGGTTTGCATCTGGACAATGAACGCGAAATGTGGGCGTACCGTGACTGGGTTGTGAAGGCATTTAATCAGAATCTTCCGTTTGATGAATTCAGTACCTGGCAGATCGCCGGCGATCTGCTGCCAAATCCGACTCAGGATCAGCTGACCGCCACAGGATTCAGTCGCTGTAACGTCACGACGGGCGAAGGCGGTGCCATTGCGGACGAATGGTTGTTTCGCTACGCGGTCGATCGCACGAGCACAACGATGCAGACCTGGATGGGACTCACGGCTGGCTGTGCCGTCTGCCACGATCACAAGTATGATCCCCTGACTCAGCGTGACTTCTATTCGATGTACTCGTTTTTTTACTCCACGTCCGATCCGGCGATGGACGGGAACGTGAACAACACAAATCCATTTGTAAAATTGCCGACAGCAGAGCAAAAGGCCGCACTGGCGGCCGCTCAGCAAAAAGCCGATTCAGCGAAGAAGGCACTGGAAAGCTCGCTTGCCGCAGCGGAGTATTTTGATCCGGCGAATCTCGCTGCAGAATCGGCGGCAGACATGATCAGTGTCAACGACATCATCATCGATGATACTTTTCCGCTCGGTACCCGGACACGCAACACATCCCGAAATGAGACAACGTGGAGGCTTGATCCGGAGTTCGGTGCGAAGTCCGGTCGTCGCGTGATCGAACTGGCATACGGTTCACGTTATGACCTGAACATCGACTTTACTTTGATTCCGGTCATCGCACCGAATGATGGTAAACTGGAATTCCGACTGCGGATTGATTCCTTCAGTCCACCGACGGCGTTTGCCGTGCAGTACAACGACGGAGAAACTCACCGGATTGTCTGGGGCGATAAATCGACGCTGGGGTTTGACAGTGCCCATGCGGAGCTGGGGCCGATTCCGGCCGGAGGCGAATGGATTGACGTTTCCATTCCATTGGAGACGATCGGCACGAAAGTCGGTGCGCGGCTGACAAGCATGGTCCTGATCGAAAATGGCGGCAAAGTCTGGTTTGACGATCTGAGAATTGTCGGCACGACGGATCGTGCCAGGGATCCGCTCTCATCATTTCAGCGCTGGTGGGAGATGAGCAAGGGTTCGAATCCGACGGGCATCTCCGGGGAGCTGCATAAACTGCTTGTCGCGGGTCCAGAGGATTCGGTTACCGCGGAACAGCGTGCGGCGTTACTTCGCTTTTGGCAGCAGAATATCCAGCGAATTTCAGAATCACCCGCCAGCCAGCAGCGAACCGCCGCGGCGCTTGCTCAGCAGGAAGTGGAGGATATCAACGGCACCATCCACGGCACGATGGTTTTTAATGACCTCCAGACCCCGCGGGATGCGTTTGTCATGCAGCGCGGCCAGTATGATAAGCCGGGCGAAAAAGTTGAACCACGAGTGCCGACCGCATTTCCTCCCCTGCATACCGCAGAGGGTCAGCCGCTCCCCGCGGATCAACGTGCCAATCGCCTGGATCTGGCACGCTGGTTTCTGTCTGCTGACAATCCGTTAACCAGTCGGGTTACGGTCAATCGCGTCTGGCAGCAGATGTTTGGTCTCGGTCTCGTCAAAACCAGCGACGACTTCGGGACTCGCGGTGATTTGCCCAGCCATCCGGAACTCCTCGACTGGCTGGCAGTTCATTTTCGTGAATCGGGATGGAATATGAAACAACTCTACCGATTACTGATCACTTCGGCCACGTTTCGTCAGGATTCGGCAACCAGTCATGAACTTTATCAACTTGATCCGGAAAACAGATTGCTGGCGCACGGCCCGCGGTTACGGCTGGACGGCGAGCAGCTGCGCGACAACGTGTTGGCCGTAAGCGGCCTGCTGAATTCGGCCATGGGAGGGCGCGGTGTCATGCCGTACCAGCCGCCGGATATCTGGGAACCCGTCGGTTACGAAAACAGTAATACGCGGTTCTACATGCAGGACCATGGTCCGGATCTCTACCGCCGCAGTCTGTACTGTTTTATCAAACGCACGGCCCCGCCCCCATTCATGACTAATTTTGACGGTCCGAATCGCGAACAGTTTTGCGCTCGACGTGAACGGAGTAATACACCGCTTCAGGCATTACAATTGATGAACGATATCCAGCACTTCGAAGCCGCACGAGCTCTGGCGGAAAGAGTCCTGGCGGAAGGCGGCACCGATACAGAATCGCGTCTGGAGTTTCTGTATCGGACAGTGTTGTCTCGAAAACCGAGTGCGGAAGAAATTAGGATCGTATCGGAAGCACTCGCAACGCAGCTTAGTTTATTTGCCGCTGAGGAGGGCGCTGCCACGAAAGCGATCAACGTCGGCGAATCAAAACCCGGCAATGTTGCCGCCGATCTGGCGACTGCTGCATGGACGATGATCGCGAATCTTGTGTTAAACCTGGATGAAACAGTGGTCAGGAATTGAGCGTGCTACAGGCTGGCGATCGTTGTCGCCGGAATACATTGACATCAGTCTGTGATGGGTCACTGGCCGCAGCATGTAGTGAGATTTTTTGTGGCAGGGAGGGTCCGCTGAACACCGTCCTCTCCTGCAAAAAGGACTTACAGAACGCAGTCCTTTCCGGCAGAAAGGACCTACAAAACAGGCTTTTCCCGCGAACAGGCGGTACAGGATAAAACATGAACACGATCAACGACTATTTGCTTTCTCAGACGCGTCGTCAGTTCTTTGGCCATGGGGCACTGCGGATGGGCGGCGTTTCCATGGCATTGATGGCGGCTCAACGCGCAGAGACGGCTCAGGAATCAGAGGTGGTTGAGCGGGTGCATCCGCCGCTGCCCGGGTTTCCGCATTTTGCTCCCAGAGCGAAATCGATTATCTATCTGCACATGAACGGCGGGCCGTCGCAGCTGGATACATGGGACTATAAAGCCCAACTCTCGGACCACTTTGACAAGGATCTTCCGGATTCTATTCGCATGGGTCAGCGGATCACGACGATGACCAGTGGCCAGGCGAGATTGCCCGTGGCTCCATCCATCTTCAAATTCGCACGCTATGGCCAGGCGGGAACATGGGCCAGTGAACTGGTGAACCATACGGCTCAGCATATGGACGACATTGCGCTGGTGCGGAGTGTGCATACCAACGCCATCAATCATGATCCGGCGTGTACATTCGTGACGACCGGGAGTGAAGTCCCCGGCAAACCGAGTGTCGGCTCATGGCTGGCATATGGCCTCGGCAGCGTCAGCAATAACCTGCCGGCCTTCGTGGTTCTGACGCCGCGCTGGTCATCGAAACAGGCGGCTCAGGCTTTGTTTTCACGGATGTGGAGCAGTGGTTTCCTGCCCTCGAAATACACCGGCGTCGCGCTGCGAAGTGTGGGTGATCCGGTGCTGTACATCGACAATCCGGACGGCATCAATGCTCGTCACCGCCGCGCAATGCTGGATAGTCTGGCCGAGTTGAATCAGCGCACGTTCGAACGCTTCGGTGATCCCGAGACTCAGACTCGGATCGCACAGTATGAAATGGCGTTTCGCATGCAGACCAGCGTTCCGGAACTTGTTGATCTCTCGGGCGAAACACAGGCGACGCTTGATATGTACGGTCCGGAAGTGTCGAAACCCGGAACGTTTGCTGCCAGTGCGTTACTCGCACGACGGATGGTGGAACGTGGAGTACGAGTTGTTCAGATCCTGCATCGCGGCTGGGATCAGCACGGTTCGTTGCCGAGCGAAATCCGGCATCAATGTTACGACACAGACCAGCCGTGCGCTGCGCTGCTTCAGGATTTGAAACAGCGGGGACTGTTGCAGGACACACTGGTGGTCTGGGGCGGAGAATTTGGACGCACGGTGTACTCGCAGGGGACATTGACCGCCACGAACTATGGGCGCGACCACCATCCTCGGTGCTTCAGTATGTGGCTCGCGGGCGGCGGCGTGAAAGGTGGAGCAGTGTACGGCGAGACCGACGACTTCAGCTACAACATCGTCGAGAATCCGGTTCACATTCACGATTTGAACGCCACAATTCTCCACTGTCTGGGGATCGATCACCGGCGACTGTCGTTCAAATTCCAGGGACTCGATGTCCGGCTCACAGGGGTTGAAGATCACGGCCCAGTGGAAGGGATCCTCGCCTGAGTCGTTTGAGGTTTACGCGTCAGTGTGGCGGTGACAAAACAACAATTACGCAACGTAAAACGGACGGCATACGGGCCAATGTGGCGATCGCATGCCGTCCGGTCGTTGCTCGTCAATTCAGTTGATGCTTGACGCCAGCACTCACGCAATGTCGATCGTGTACAGCAGCGTGAATGTTGTCTGATTCAGCAGCGATCCCGTCAGGATGCCGGTGTTCGTGCCAGTCGTGAACCCGGTCAGGTCCAGATTGACCCGCACTTCCAGGTCGAGGTCTCCGTCTCCGTCGAAGTCCTTGAACTTGACGAACAGATCGCCGTTCCCCTTCCGACGCAATGAATCCTCTGTCCCGAGAATCCCGGTCCGCAGCGAATCAAGATCGATCTGTGTGACGTCGAGGTTGGTCGAGCCGTTGATGACCAGTTCGAAGAACGGCTTATTGGCGTTGATCGGATCGGTCGGGGCGGTTACGCCTGTCCCGGTCGCGGTGGGGAGCACGTCAATATTGACTGCCGCCGCACCAACACCGCCTTGCGTGTCGGTCGCGATCACCGTCAGGATGGCCGAACCAACCGTCAATGGACCGGCGACGGTGATCTCACCGGTCGCAGGATTGATCGCAAACTGTCCGCCGGTGTTTCCGGCCGTGATCGCATAGGTCACCGTGTCAAGTTCCACGTCGGTGCTGGTCACCTGTCCGACAACCGTTCCGGGAGCATCGGTTTCGTCGACTGTGAACATGCCGCCGGTCACCACCGGGGCATCATTCACGGAGGCGACATTCAAAGTGACGATCGCTTCGCCACTGGTCGCGTCCCCATCGCTGGCGGTGTAGCGGAACTCATCGGGGCCGAAGTAGTCCGCATCAGGCACATAATCAAACGTCCCGTCGGGATTGACCGTCAGCTGACCGTGCAGCGGTGCCTGTGTCACGGTGATCGTCAGTGCGTCGCCATCGTCATCGGTCACACCGAGTGAAGCCGCGCTGATAGCGGTGTCCTCGTTCGTGCTGACCGTATTTCCGAGTGCGTCAGGACCACGGTTCCAGTCGATTCGATAGACATCGGTCTCACCCGTATCGCCAGCGTCGAGGCCGGCATCGGTACTGATCGCGACCGTCTTGCCGTCGACGCTGACGCTCGCGGTGATCGCGGAAATCGCCGCAGTACCACCGGAGAGCAACAGATTCTGCTGCAGCGCAGAGTCATACAAGAAGAGTTTCTGACCCGTCGCCGGGTCGCCCAGATTGGTCGATCCAGTGGTGAAGGCAACGTAGCGGCCGTTGCCACTGATCTGTGGGATGACCGCCCGCTGATTGCCCGCATTGCCAATGCCGTCCTGGCTGACCATCACCGTTGTCCCGTTGGCGACATCGGTTAAGTATGCCTGGGCAATGTTGAGCGACGGATTCTCAAACACCGGATTCGCTTCCAAGTACGCGACGAATTGACCGTCATCCGAAATCGTCGGGGAGGCGGCCTGACCTGTGCCGGCGCTGATTCGCTGCGTTGTGTTTGTCACCCGGTCATGCACCAGGATGTCCACGGTGCCATTCGCGTCCCCGGCGGTCAGGTTGGTCGCCCAACTCGTATACGCGACGTATCGTCCATCGGCACTGAGTGAAGGGCTAAACGAACTACGATCTCCGCTCGTTCCGCCAGCAGTTTCACTGATGCGGTCGACAACTTCACTGCTCGCGACGCTGGCGACAAACACGTCTGAGTCATCGGGACCGGTAAAGACGAATCCGCCAGATGGAAACGAGCCTGTCTGGCCGTCGTTGAGGTCTGCCCCTGCCACCAGATTCGACGCCCGCGACTGGAAGGCGACGAACTGTCCATCGTCGCTGAGCGAGGCGAAGTCGGAGTGATGATTCGACTGCACGCCGCCAGCACCGAGGATCCGTTGGGTCGTCCCGGTGAGACGGTCGTGAATGAAGATGTCGTTGCGACCATTCGTATCGCCCGCAACCAGATTCGTTGCGGAACTGGTGAACGCTACGTAGCGTCCATCGGCGCTAATCGACGGCCGCGAGGAGTCGTTGTTCCCCTTCACACCCAGGCTGTCGACGCTGATCAATTCCAGTTGCCCGGTCAATGTGTCGTGGACGTAGACATCATTGTACGAGTCGGTGTCCGCTGCGATGAGGTTGCTCGCCGAACTGGTAAAGGCGACATACCGACCATCGCCCGAGACCGCTTGCAGTTCCGAAGTATCGTCACCACCGGTTGAGTTGTTGGTCGGGGCGGGCAAAGATTCCGAGACCAGTGAGATGGTGGACGAGACCGCCGAAAGCAATGTGCGGTCTTCGAAGCGTTCCGAACGTTTGATGGATGGACGACGCCGAGGGCGAGAGTTCAATGCTCGACGCAATGCTTCCGCGAAAGACGGAAAGAACATGAGGCAACTCCAATTAAGCGTTGTGAAGAAGGGAAATCGAATCAACGCGACAACAGAGCCTGACCTTCCCGGATGTCTATATTCTCCCTTTAATCTGGAACCGGTAGCACAAGCAAGCATCAATGTTTGCC